>DATEGM010000089.1:0-5305 GCA_035280085.1 Terriglobales bacterium | reverse complement strand
TGCTTCGGCCTGGGGGCATTGGCCTGGCACATTTATCGCGTCTGGCGCCCGTCGCTGAGGACCTCGGGGTGACCTCTTGCTCTTACCGCCATGCATCTTGTGCGATGTTTACTCAAGCCATGTACAATCCCAACCGAATGTCGGCCGAGTACCTTTGATTAGCCAATTCTGGCCGCGGGAATTGTGCAACACTCGTAACCGAAGCGCGCCACCGCACATCTGACTAAGTCATGGCACGAGCTGTCATCACCGGCATGGGCGTGGTCAGTCCCAACGGCATTGGCCGGGAAGCCTTCTGCCGCGCCATTCTGGCGGGCAAAAGCGGCGTGGGCCGCATCGCCAGCTTCGATCCCTCCCTTCAACCGGTGCAGATCGCCGGCGAGGTGCGCGACTTCAACGAACTGGAGTGGGTGGCGCCGCACGAGCGGAAGCATGTTTCCCGCATCATCCCCCTGGCCCTGGCTGCCTCCACGGAAGCCCTGCGCGACGCCCAGTTCGACCCCGCGCAGATGTCCATCGAGGAAAAACGCGACTTCGGAGTGGTCCTCGGCACCGGCGGCGGAGCGCAGGAATTTTCCGAGGACCAATACCGCCTCTGGCACAGCGGCCAGGTGAAGCAGGTCAGCATTTTCTGCATTCCCAGCGGCACCATGGGCACCCAGTCCAGCGAAATCAGCATGCGCTTCGGTTTTCGCGGCATGAGCCACGTTGTTACCAGCGGCTGCACTTCTTCAACTGACGCTCTGGGCTATGCCCTGCGCCACATCCAGGCGGGCGTGCACACGGCCATCCTGGTGGGCGGGGTGGACGCCCCCATTAAGCCCGGAATCATGAAGGGCTACATGATGCTGCGGGCGCTTACCGCTAGGTGGAATGACGCCCCGGAGCGCGCCTCCCGCCCCTTCTCTGCGGACCGGGACGGCTTTGTGCTCGCCGAAGGCGCCTGGATGTTTGTGCTCGAGGAGTACCAGCACGCCCGCGCCCGCGGCGCACGCATTTACGCCGAACTGGCCGGTTGGGGTTCTACCTGCGAGGCTTTTCATCGCGTGCGCATGGACGAAAACGCGGAAGAGCCGGCCCGCGCCATCAACCTGGCCCTCGAGGAAGCGGGCATTGCCGCCCAAGACGTGCACTACGTCAACCTGCACGGCACCTCCACCCAGCGTAACGACCGCGTAGAAACGCGGGCTCTTAAACTCGTCTTGGGCAAGCACGCGGAGAAGACGCCCATGTCGGCGCTGAAGTCGCAAATCGGCCATCCCCAGGGCGCTTCCGGGGCCGCCGGCGTCGCCGCCGCCCTGGTCGCCATGGAGCACGGCCGCATCCCGACCACCATCAACCTTGACCAGCCTGACCCCGCCTGCGACCTCGATTACGTCACCGATGCGGGCCGCTCCGCGAAAATTGAGCACGCCATCTGCAACTGCGTGGCCTTCGGCTCAAAGAACTCGGCCCTGGTCCTGCGGAAGCTTGCTGACTAGCTGCCTAGCTCTTTGCAGGCATCATTCCGAGGCCTTCTCGCGTGCAGCGCCACGCTTTTTTACTGCACGCCAGGTGCTTCACTGCTGCGGTCAGCATGACGGCCAGGTTGTAAGCCAGCCAGCGGGTTGATTCTTTCCATCCTTCACCCTTCCAAAGTCGTCTATTTAGGGTACTCTTGACTTAACGATGGCCGGCAATATCCACGAAGAAGAGATACTGGGGAAAGCCTACGACAGCCGCCTCATGCGGCGCCTGCTCACCTACCTGCGTCCCTACAAGTGGCAGGTGGGCCTGGTCCTCACCGGCATCCTCTTCAAGGCTGCGGCGGATGTCCTGCAGCCTTTCCTGGTCAAAATTGCGGTGGACCGCTATCTCGCTCCCACTAAGGAAGCGGCCCGCAGTTGGCTGGGCGCCCGCCTCAGCAACAACGCTCTTACCGGTATCGGCGAAGTCGCCGGCCTCTACGTGGCCAGCCTGGTCTTCAGCTTCCTCCTGGAGTACATGGAGACCTACTACATGCAGTGGACGGGGCAGATGGTGATGTTCGATCTGCGCAGCCAGATCTTCCGCCACCTGCAGCACATGCACATCGGCTTTTTCGATAAAAACCCGGTGGGCCGCCTCGTCACCCGCGTCACCACCGATGTAGACGCGCTGAACGAAATGTTCACCGCCGGCGTGGTCTCCATCTTCGAAGACATCTTCGTGCTCGCCGGCATCGTGGCCATCATGATGAGCATGAACTGGAAGCTGGCGCTCATCACTTTCGCCGTCCTGCCTTTCATTTTCTTTGCCACTATGGTCTTCCGCCGCAAGGTGCGCGATTCCTACCGGCGCATCCGCGTGGCCATTGCGCGCATTAATGCTTACCTGCAGGAACACGTCAGCGGCATGATGGTGCTGCAGCTCTTCAATCGCGAGGAGCGCGCCTTTGAGAAGTTCAAGACCATCAACGCCTCGCACATGGACGCGTTTCTGGACGCGATCATGGCCTACGCGGTTTACTACCCGGTGGTTGAAGTCCTCTCCGCCACCGCCATTGCCAGCGTTATCTGGTTCGGCGGCAGCGACGTCATCCGGCACCTCGCCTCCAGCAGCCTGGTGCTCTCACGCACCGGCGGTCACCTTACGTTTCGCGTGGTCGCCGGCGTAACCACGCTGGGAACCCTGGTCGCCTTCATTCAGTATGCCCAGCGCTTCTTCCGCCCCATCCAGGACTTGAGCGAGAAGTACAACATCTTGCAGTCGGCCATGGCCTCCGCCGAGCGCGTTTTCAAGTTGATAGATACGGCGCCGGAGGTAGTCTCTCCTGCCGCCACCAAGGTTCCGGCGGGTCCCGGCCGCATCGAGTTCGACCACGTGTGGTTTGCCTATCGCAACATTCCCATCGGAGGCGTCGCCAACGGCGATGCCCAGCAAACTGAGCCTGATTGGGTTTTGCGCGACGTCAGCTTCGCCATCGAGCCGGGCGAAACCGTGGCCATCGTCGGCCACACCGGGGCTGGGAAGACCACCATCATCTCCCTCTTAATGCGCTTCTACGACGTTCAGCAAGGCGCGGTGCGCATTGATGGCGTGAACGTCCGCGACATGGACCTCAACGACCTGCGCCGCCGCTACGGCGTGGTCCTGCAGGATCCGTTCCTTTTCAGCGGTACGGTGGAGCAGAACATTCGCCTGGGCTCCTCCTGGATCGAAGACGAGGCGGTGGAGCGCGCCGCGGAAGAAGTCAACATCGCTGACTTTATTCGCAGCCTGCCCGATGGCTTCAAGGAAAGCGTGCGCGAGCGCGGCAGCACACTCTCCACCGGCCAGAAGCAGCTCATCTCTTTTGCGCGAGCGCTGGCCCACGACCCCAAGATTCTGATCCTCGACGAAGCCACCTCCAGCGTGGATACCGAAACCGAATTTCGCGTGCGCGAAGCCCTCACCCGCATGGTCGAAGGCCGGACCTCCATCGTGATCGCCCACCGCCTTTCCACCGTGCAGCGCGCCGACAAGATCCTCGTGATGCACAAAGGCAAGCTGCGCGAAATGGGCACTCACCAGCAGTTGCTTGCCCAGCGCGGGATTTATTGGAAGCTCTATCAGCTGCAGTACAAAGATCAGGAAATCTCCGCCGGCGCTCCCAGCACCGTGGCCGGTGACGACTGACTCAGCGAAATCCAATTCTGTGGTCAGAAACGCATGTGATCCGCATGTCATCCTGAGGCAGCGCGAGCCGCGCTCTGCGCGAGCCTGCCTGAGCTTGTCGAAGGGCCGCTCGCGTGCGCTGCCGTTCTTTTGACAGTCGTCCTAGCTCAGTCGTCCTAGCTTAATGTTTGTCATCCTGAGCGCAGCGAAGGACCTGCTTTTTCTTTACGTCTCGAATCGTGGAAGCGTGCGGCTTCAGCCGCACGAAAAGCGGCAGAGTCAACTGGGCTTTAGCCCCGGTGCCGCAAACCTTGCTATCCTGACCGCACCGCGGATCATAATTTGCCAGCGATCAACGAAAAACGAACCACTGTCGTGTCCACCACTTTACGCCCCCTGCGCATGCTCATCTCCGCCGGCGAAGCCTCCGGCGATATGTATGGCGCGCAACTCGTCGAAGCCCTGCGCCGCCGCCGGCCCGATCTGGAAGTTTTTGGCCTGGGCGGCGAACGCATGCGCGCCGCCGGCTGCGAAACCCTGGTGGACGCCAAAGACATCGCCGTGGTGGGCATCACCGAGATCCTCCGCCACCTGCCCCGCATTTACGCCCGCTTTGGCCGCCTGCGCCGTGCTATTGCCCAGCGTCGGCCGGACATAGGCGTGGTGATTGACTCGCCTGCCTTCAACCTGCGCGTGGCTCGCGCCCTGCATCGCCGCGGTATTCCTGTGGTCTATTACGTGGCGCCGCAGTTCTGGGCCTGGCGCCAGTGGCGGGCGCGAATTGTGCGTCGCTATGTGCGCCAGGCTCTCACTATCTTTCCCTTTGAAGTGGACTTCTGGCGGCACTGGGGCGTGCCCGCGCAGTTCGTTGGGCATCCTCTGGCCGAGGCTGCCCGGCCCACCATCAGCCGCGACGAACTGGCCCGTCAGAACGGCCTCTACCCAGCCAAGCCCTGGATCACGCTTATGCCTGGCAGCCGCCGCCGTGAGGTGGAAATGAACCTCCCCACCATGCTGGCTGCCGCCGCCCGCCTGGGCCAGGGCTACGAATTTCTGCTGCCCGTGGCGCCCACGCTGGAAGCGGCCTTCGTACGCCGGCTAGTAGGGGAGGGAAGCGACGTTCACCTGCTGGCCGACGCGCGCCGCGCCCTGGTCCACTCCCGGGCCGCCGTGGTGGCTAGCGGCACGGCCACCGTTGAGGCCGCCATGATGGGCACGCCCTTCGTCATGGTTTACCGCGTTTCGCCCCTCAGCTTTGCCCTAGGCCGGCCCCTGGTCAAGCTCCGCCACTTTGCCATGGTCAACCTGATCGCCGGCGAGGAAGTCGTTCCCGAACTGGTGCAGTCCAATTTCACGGCGGAAAACGTTGTTTCCCGCCTGCGGCCCTTGCTGGTTGATAGCCTGGAGCGAGCCAAAATGCTGGAAGGTTTGGCGCGGGTTCGGGAGCGCCTGCGAACGAACACGGAGGGCTCTGCCCGGCCCGCTGCTGAGCGCGCTGCAGAAGCAGTGCTGGCTGCGTTATCCTAGAAGTGCGGAGCGGAAGAGCTACCCCTCGGCCGCGGCGCTATCGTCTGGCCGCAATGGCGCCGTTCGCCACAAAAAACGGCAGGAGGCGCGACTTGTTCGCATCTTTTTTGCCGCTACTTACATCGAAATTTGATAGCTCTCCGGGAGACAAAATGTACTTGGT
>DATEGM010000088.1:0-2428 GCA_035280085.1 Terriglobales bacterium | reverse complement strand
TTCTGCTCGCTTTGGGATACCGCCAATCCTTTTCTTATGAGAAGTTTCGCTCCGAATGGAGCGATGCCGAAGGGGACGTGGTCGTGGACCGCACCCCCATCGGCAACTTTGCCGAAATAGAAGGCCCGGCGGACTGGATTGACAGCACCGCCGAGCGCCTGGGCATTGAACCTAAGCAGTACATCACGAAAAACTACGCCGAGTTATTCGCGGAGTGGAAGCGGCGTACTGCAAGTCCTGCCAAGGCAATGACTTTCGCTGAAGCTGCCTCTCAAAAGCCCAAAACGTAAAGAACTGTAACCACGAATTTACAGTTCTTTACCCCATTTAACTTACTTTTTACATTGGTTTTAGCCATTACGTGGTTCTATGTATGTGTGCAGCAGAGGTTCCGAGCTGCCTTTATTCAAACCATGACATCCCCCACCTTGAGCGCGGAAAGACAGTTCATTGACCTGATTGCCGGTGAAATGGCCAGCGGGGTACACGCGGCCGTACGTCGCTGGATGGGCGAAATCGAGCAGGTACTCGACAGCAACCTGAGTGACGCGGCCAAGCTGCGGCGGATTCGCGCCATTGCCGCCAGCGCCGGCTGCAACTCATTGAAAGAACACGGCCCGATTGTCTAGCTGGAAACCCCTGCCGGGTCGGGAGAAATCGCCGGAGTTACCTCCAACACGGGCCAATAAGCGGCTACAATTGCACTAGCAAAATGCGATATTCTGGCCCCGCCCTCCTGGCTGGCAAGCTCATGGTGTGGGAGCATCGTAAACCACTAGTGTGACGCCCAAGACGGAAATCCCGCCCGAGCAAGCCGCTTCCGAGTATTCGTCTCCAGGCGTGTCCGACGACGGCCTCGCCGACTACGAATTGAACTTATTGCCGCCGCCCAACCTTAGCTACTCCTGGTGGCGAACCCTGGCCTCCAGCCTGCGCGACCGAATCGCTCCGGAAAAGCTTCCCCCGCTTGAGCTTACCTCCCATCCTGTGAACCTGGGCATGTTGCCCGGCGACATGCTCACTCTGCCCTGGTATCGCACCATCTTCATGAACCTGGGCAACGTGATCACGCCGGAGACGCTGCCCCCGCTGGAGCTGGAATCGCAGCCGGTGGACGTGGGCGAGCTCATCGCCGACCGCATGAGCCACCCTTGGTTCAGCTCTCTTTGGCGGAGCGTGCGCGACAGTATTAGCCCGGAAAAGCTGCCTCCTCTGCAGCTTACCGCGCAGCCCGTGGATCCCTACGTGGCTTCCGAGAAGGCTCTGCGGGCGCCGCACTGGTCTTCCCTGATTGACACGCCCAAGGTTTTCCTGCCCGATGAGCCGGAAGTTGAGTATCAGCGGCCGGCGCTGCCCGGCGCCCCGCCGGTGCCGCGCCGCAAACCCATTCACGTGGATATTGATTTCACCCACGTGATGGTCAGCCAGCTCAAGGACGACCTCTCCCGCTCGCGCTTGCGCGAGGCGTTCTGGATGTCTGTGGTGGCGCACATGACCGTGGTGATTCTCATCATCATGGCGCCCAAGTATCTGCCCGGCTACAAGAAAGGCGTGGCGCTGATTTCCGCCGCCGACCTGATGCGCAGCAAGCAGGTGACTTTCCTGGAGCTGCCGCCGGACCTGGAAAAGAAGGTTCCCAAGCCCAACACCAACATTCTTTCCGACAAGAACCGCATCGCACAGTCGCGCCACCCCACGCTTGACAAGAAGACGCTGCAGGAACTACGCGACATGAGGCGCCCCGGTGCACCGTCGGCTCCCGCACAACCCAGTCCGGCGATGCCGGCTCAGCCGCAACAAATGGCCCAGGCGCAGCCTTCGCCCAATCCGGCGGGAGGAGCGGCCCCGGCGCAGACTAACCCGCAGCAATCGCAAATCCAGCTGCCGCAGACTCAGGCGCGCAACAAAGGCCCGAATCCCTTCCAGCAGCCGCTTTCAGCTGGAGCAGCCATCCAGCAGGCGACGCGAGAAGCAGCCGCAACGCGCGGCAGCGTCGGCGGCGGTGCCGGTGGACAGTTTGGACTGGGAACAGGGCCGCACGGCGGCATTGCCAGCAACCTGGAGATTCTGAGCGACACCCAGGGCGTGGATTTCGGCCCTTACCTCAGCCGGATAGTGCAGGTGGTGCGCATCAACTGGTACAACCTGATTCCGGAAGTGGCGCGTCCGCCCCTGCTCAAGAAGGGTAAAGTATCAATTCAGTTCGCCATCATGCCCAACGGCAGCGTGGCCGGTATGCAGCTGGTGGGTCCCTCAGGCGACGTCTCGCTGGACCGCGCCGCCTGGGGCGGCATTACTGCTTCCAGTCCCTTCGAACCGCTGCCCCACGAGTTCCACGGCCCCTACCTTGCCCTGCGTTTCAATTTCTACTACAACCCCAACAAGGGCGACATGCTGCAGTAGCCCGCTGCCCGCATTTGCTTTTGTC
>DATEGM010000087.1:0-19515 GCA_035280085.1 Terriglobales bacterium | reverse complement strand
TGATGAGGTGATTGCCGCCAATCCCAAGCAGGTGGAGCAATTCCGCGCGGGCAAGACCACGGTGAAGGGCTTCTTCGTGGGGCAGGTGATGAAGGCGACGAAGGGGCAGGCGAATCCGCAGGTGGTCAACCAGTTGCTGGACAAGAAGCTGAGTTAATTGACGATTGAGAACCAAAACCTACCACAGAGACACAGAGACACCGAGGAATTCAGGGAAGGCAACCATTAGCGATTGACTATAGAAAAGCACCTTCACAGAGCTCCAATACGACAGCCCAAGGTCCCTCGACTCGCCTTCGCCTCGCAAGCTCGGCGCAGGCTCGCTCGGGATGACAGTTCGAAGAGAGCGATTTTCAATCGTCATTCGTCAATCTTCTATTCAGCTGATTTAGTGTTCGGGCCCGAGGGTGTCGAAGAGCTGGATAAGCTGGTCGGGGTAGACGCGGTAGATGATGTAGCCAGTGCCGGAGTCGGTAGTTTCCTGGAAGATCAGTTCGCCGCGCTTATCGCCGTCCACATCCGCGGCGTCAATCAGCTGCAGGCGGGGAATCTCGTCCAGGTGAGTGCTGTCGGTAACAGAGGAAAAAATCAGCTTCACCTCGCCGTATAGGTCAACCTTTCCCACCACGGTGACACAGGCCTGTTCCTGCTTGCCGGAAACGGGCTCGTTCAGCTGCGTGGTGCGGCGGACAGGACGCCGGCGAGTGGCGGCTCGTGGGACAGCGCCCAAGTTGACGGTGGCGGGGGCAGAGAGCACGAAAACGGGCTCGTTGCTCAAATCCACGTCAAAAAAGCGGAAATCGGTGGCGCCCAGCTGGGCGGAAGCGAAGTCGGTGTGGCGGAGACGCTCATACTTGCTGACCGCATCCTGGGCGTAGCTGGACATCTTCCTGTAATCGGCATCGCGCTCGACCGGGTTGAGGTTGAATTCGTAGGAGCGGAGCTCGGGCCCGTCGGCGTCGGAAATTGCGACCAACTGCTCAATCTTTAGCTCGGCAGGTGCGGCCTTGCCGCCGGTGGTGCTAGCGGGCTTTGCCGGGGCCAGCTCGGCGGGCCAGGTTTCCTCCTGGGATGTGGCCGCAGGCGCGCCACGTCGCAGGACCGGCCGGTTGGGATCGTACTCGTCCGAACCGCCGCGGGGAGAAGCAGGAGCCGGCGATGGAGGCGGCATTGTTTTAGCTGTCTGCTGGGGCGGAGTAGATGCGGGCTTCTGTGAGGGTGGAGGGCTGGGCGGCTGGTTGGCTGGCTTGGCTCCTCCGGATTTGCGCAGGACCGGCGGCCCCGAATCTTCGGCTGCCGCCTCGGCACGTTTAGCCGCCTTGGCTTGTTCCTCTTCCCGGGCCCGCGCTTGCTTGGCCTGCTGGATGTCCTCCTTGGTTTCCCAGTGCCCCAGGCCGTACCAGTTGTTGCCCACCTGCAGAGCATTGCCCACGGTGAACAGGCCCACGGAAGAGCCGCTGCACTCGGCCTCGTACACCACTCCCCCATCCAGCGCCATGGGGCGAGGGTCGGCACGGTAGATGCCGGCGTCATAGAACTGGCCGTTGATGAGGATCACGACGGGAACAATGCGGGCGCGCTTGCCCTGGAGCTGCAGGATGGCGGTGGCCCGCGGCCCCTTGGAAGTTTGCGAGGGCCGGCCGTATTGCCCCCTGGCCGGGAGCGCGAGGCTCAATAAGCCACAGATGACGGCTACAGCGCCGCTACGATATAAATGGCGAATTGGAGACGACAGCATGGAAAAGGGCGATAAAGCACCTGAATTTAGTTTACCTGACCAGAACGGCAAGGTGGTGTCGCTGAAGGAGCTGCGGGGCAAGACGGTGGTGCTGTTCTTCTTTCCCAAGGCGGATACGCCCGGCTGAACCATTGAAGCGTGCGGGTTCCGCGACGCATACAGCAAGCTGCAGAAAACAGGCGCCGTGATTCTGGGCATCTCGGCGGATGCGCCCGAGCGGCAAAAGAAGTTCGAGCAAAAATATGACCTGCCTTATACCCTGCTTTCCGACGCCGACAAGAAGATGGCCAACGCCTTCGGCGTGATGAAGGAAAAGAACATGTATGGCAAGAAGGTGATGGGGATCGAGCGCACCACCTTCATCATTGGCGCGGATGGGAAGATTGCGCAGGTGTTTCACAAAGTGAAGGCGGAAGGGCATGCCGAGGAAGTGCTGGCGGCGCTGAAAGGAAGCAGCTAAATCCCCCCTTGAGAAATGTCATCCTGAGCGGAGTCGAAGGACCCCGCGTTTGTTAGCAGAGTAGCGACGTCGCAGGGAGTTCTAGAGATAATTTTGGGGGAGAACTCCCTAGTGCCGACGTCGGAGGCCCATCAGCGCAGGGGTGGTTCGACTCGGGCGTACGCCCTCGCTCACCATGACAGTCTAGAAATTTTTGGTCGTGTAACCAACCTGATGCAGTTAGACCGGCTGTACACAGAACTCCAGAATGTCCCAACGAAAGAAAACGCGCCCAGAGAGGGGCGCGTTCGTGTGAAAGTAGCCGCGGTGTGTTCTTACTGGCGTTTCTTTTCCACGCTGGAACTGCGCACACGGAAGGTGAGCGCCTGCTCGGCGTGGAAGACAGCTTCTTCCTTGCCGGTAGCAGCGGCTACCCCGGTGCCGGCAGCGCCGCCGGCGGCTGCGCCGATCAGAGCGCCTTTGCCGCCGCCCGCCAGGGCGCCGATTAGAGTGCCTGCGGCCGCGCCGCCGCCGATCTTCTCGACATTGCCCTTTTTATGGCTCTTGCCTTTGGTGCTGACCAGGCTGGTCCTCAGAGACACAAGCTGGCCGTCCAGCCGGATCGAGGTCAGGCAAACGCTCAGCTCGCCGGGCGCATGCAGCCGACCGCTAGGCTTGGCGTGCGCTACCACGCCGGTAACCGGCGATCCCGCGCGGGCGACGGTCTTGCCCCGCACGACGATGCTGCGCGCCAACGTGCCGTGAAAGGCCTGGCCGGAACGCGCGGTGCGCGAAGTAATCTCCGAGGTCAGACGGATGGTCAGCGGTGTGCCCGCTGGAATGGTGGCGAAAGCGCCGAGCGACAGGGCAATTACGATCGCCAGGACCTGCAAACTCTTGCGAAGCATAGCTCTCCCTCCTGCAAGTAAAAACGGTGGCGGGAACATGGTAAGGGGAGCTGGCGAGGCAGGGCAGGTTCCCAAAGTATCGGGTGACGATGCGGGAAAACGTGAACTTTGGTAATTCAGGTTTCAAGGTTTCGGTCAGTGCCAAAATCCTTCAACCCTGTCATCCTGAGCCGAGGATGCGGTATACAGACCCGCATCTGAGCGAAGGACCCCTACATGGAGAACTGTCAGTCGCAATTCCCGAGTTTTGGCGACGGAACTCCTCTCGGCAGACCGGCGAGGTCGGCTGCGTAGGGGTCTTTCGGCGCGGGCGTGCGCCCTCGCTCAAGATGACATTAAAGACTCGGGCGTGCGCCCTCGCTCAAGATGACAAAAATACGGAATGAGAAGGTTTAAGGGGTAGGCCGCCTGGCTGGAATACGTCTGCTTGACCGCGATCACGACGAAACTTTGAAACCTTTGAAACCTGTGAAACCTTGAAACTTGCTTGCTCTGCGCAGTTAGTTCCTGCCAAATTAAGGTACGTGAGCGCCCCTTCTTCAGCCTTCGATCCCGCGCGGCTGAAAGTGCTGCCGCGGGAGTTTTTCAATCGCGACCCGCGGCGCGTATGCCGCGATCTGCTGGGGAAGGTGCTGGTGCGGCGGGAATCCACCAAGCTTCTGGCGGGGCGCGTGGTGGAGTTAGAAGCCTACATGGGAGCGGGGGACCCGGCAGCCCACGCCTATACCGGGCCCACGGCACGCAACCGGGTATTGTTTGGGCCGCCAGGACACGCCTACATCTACTTCATTTACGGCAACCACTATTGCCTGAACGTTTCTTGCATGCCGGAGGGCAAGGCGGGATCAGTGCTGTTTCGCGCTCTTGAGCCGCTGGCGGGAATTGCGGAAATGGAGCGGGCGCGCGGGTTGGCGGAAGCTGAGGCAAAGAAGAATGTTTTGCGGCTCCTGACTAGCGGCCCGGGGAGGCTGGCGGAGGCCTTCGGCATCACGCGGCCGCGGGATAATGGCAAGGATCTGACCGATGCCACTTCTGACCTGTTTCTGGCAGACGGTGGCTATCCGCCGCCTCGGGTGCTCACCACCGCGCGTGTTGGCATAACCAAAGCGGCGGAGAGGCCGCTGAGGTACGTAATTGCGGGAAGTGAGTTTGTGTCGGGAACCCGGGCGCTGAACCGCACAAAGCGGTAGTGCACGCGAGATCCCCTTCGGCAGGCTCAGGGCAGGCTTTCGGGCCTGAAGGCCCTCAGGATGACGCCCTCCTACGGAGGGCGGGTGTAGAGACAGCCGCCCTCGGCTGTCCGGGCGAGCGTAGCTCGCCTCAGTAGCCGGGCTGCACCCGGCCGCACAGGCCGGTAGTGCACTCCAACCGAGGCGACTTCGATCGCTCTGCACCCATGCTGTTGTGGGTATCAGGCGTGGCACTGTAGTAACCGGTGCTGAGAGCCGTAAGAGAGGTAGAGTAGGGGCATGCATACTCGCAGTTGGTTACTTACGGCGGCTGTCGTTCTTGTCGCGTCTTTGGTTTTCGCGCAACAGGTTCCGGCCGCATCGAGAAACACAACCTCATCCCACGTACCGGACACGGCCGCGGTGCAGAAGATAGTCCACGACCAATTCGGGTCGGGCTATAAGGTGTTGACTGAATTCGCGCCCCTGCTGTCCGACTTCGATGGCGACGGCATAGAGGATCTGGCGGTGGCCGCTAAGGCAGTTAATCCACTACTCAACGCGGTGGAGTATCACTATACGGTGGTTGATCCATATCACTCGTTCTTTGGCTACGGGAATCCCAAACTTATGATGGAGTTCGGCGCCGATGACCCGCGCCAGCAAGGGCACGTGATCCTGATCGTACACGGGGCCGCCGAGGGAGCGTGGCACGCTGCCCAGCCGAAGGCCAAGTTCGTGGTGGTCAACCTGCCCTACAATAAAATCACGCTTTCGCACGTCCTGCTGCACAAGAAGCCGGTGGGAGCAGTGGCGGCCGAAGAACCAGATCGCGTCACCTCCGTGGTTTATTGGGATGGCAAGAAGTACAAGTACGAGCCCATGGGCGCGGATGCGGACTGAAGGCCAGCCGTCAGCAATCAGCAGTCAGCATTCAGCCCGCCACGGGCTGAGGCGATCCGAAACAAGCAGTTAGCATTTGGCACTTAGCATTTGGCCCCTCAACGGCATTGCCTGCGGCGCGCAAGGCCAACATCCTAAGCACACAATCCTAACTAAGCACACAATCCTAAGACCTCCCAAGAATAGCAATGAACCGTCGCTGGCCAAGTGCTAATGGCTAAGTGCTAACGGCTAAGTGCTAACGGCTGCCCGGCTGAATGCTGAGTGCTGACTGCTGTGTGCTTCTTTATAATTTCCCCCTATGAAGCTGGAAGCAAAGCTGGCGGAACTGAAAAAACGCGACGGCCTGGCGGAAGAGGGCGGGGGCCAGGTCCGCCGGGAGAAGCAGCACAAAGAAGGCAAAATGTCGGCGCGGGAACGCATCGAGTTCCTGCTCGACGAAGGCACCTTCGAAGAAACCGACAAGCTGGTGACCCACCGCTGCGCCGATTTCGGCATGCAGGAGCAGAAGTACTACGGGGACGGCTTTATTACCGGCTACGGGCGCATCGAAGGGCGCTTGGTGTTCGTCTTTGCCCAGGACTTTACCGTGTTTGGCGGCTCGCTCTCCGAAGCCAACGCCGGCAAAATTGTGAAGATCATGGACCTGGCGGCGCGGGTGGGGGCGCCCGTAATCGGGCTGAATGATTCCGGCGGAGCGCGCATTCAGGAAGGCGTGATGTCGTTGGCCGGCTACGCCGACATCTTCCTGCGCAACACGATTTACAGCGGCGTGGTGCCGCAGATTTCCGCCATTATGGGGCCGTGCGCCGGAGGCGCCGTGTACTCGCCCGCCATCACCGACTTTATCGTGATGGTGAACAAAACTTCCTATATGTTCATCACCGGCCCGGACGTGATCAAACTGGTGACCCACGAAGAGGTCAGCAAGGACCAGCTGGGCGGGGCCAGCACGCACAACGAAACTTCCGGGGTGGCGCACTTTCTGGCGCAAGACGATGCCGAGTGTCTCTCCATGGTGCGCGAGCTGCTCAGCTTTATTCCTTCCAATAACGTGGATGACCCGCCGCGGCGCGCCTGCAGCGATCCCGTGGACCGCGCCGAAGAGCGGCTGGACACGCTGGTGCCCGCCGAATCCAACCAACCCTACGACATCAAGGACGCGATTAACGCCGTGGTGGATGATGGCTACTTCTTCGAAGTACACGAGCACTACGCCAAAAACATCGCGGTGGGCTTCGCGCGCCTGAATGGTCGCCCCGTGGGCATCGTGGCCAACCAGCCGGCGTTCCTGGCGGGCACGCTGGACATCAATGCATCGGTAAAGGGCGCACGCTTTGTGCGCTTCTGCGATTGCTTCAATATTCCCCTGGTCACCTTTGAGGATGTGCCCGGCTTCCTGCCCGGCACCAACCAGGAGTACGGTGGCATTATCAAGCACGGCGCCAAGCTGTTGTTTGCCTTCGCCGAGGCGACCGTGCCCAAGGTAACGGTTATTACGCGCAAGGCGTATGGCGGGGCGTATTGCGTGATGGCCTCCAAGCACATCCGCACCGACGTGAACTACGCCTGGCCCACCGCCGAGATCGCGGTCATGGGCCCAGAGGGCGCGGTGGACATTGTGTACAAGCGCGAACTGGAGAAAGCGGCCAATCGTGAGAAGATGCGCCAGGAGAAGATTGAGGAATTCCGCGATCGCTTTGCCAACCCGTACGTGGCCGCCGAGCGGGGCTTTGTGGACGCGGTAATCCAGCCGCGCGACACGCGCAAGAAGCTGATCCAGGCTCTGGAGATGCTGGACAGCAAGCGCGATAAGAACCCGCCAAAGAAGCACGGGAACATACCGCTGTGAGAAGCAGCAGTTGGCAATTGGCATTCGGCCAGCGACGCTTGTAACGGTGCTTTGCCGTGCCTTGTTGCTCATCCTCAGTGCCTGTCATGTTGAGCGAGGGCGCATGCCCGAGTCGAAACACCGCTGCGCGGGTGGCCCCACCGAATCGTTCAAGGGAGTTTTTACCGAACCCCCAAAAAGGCTAATTGATGGGAGAACTCTCTTGAACGGTTGTAATGCTGCGACTGGCGCAGGGGTCCTTCGGCTCCGCAGGCCGGTTCGCAAGCGAACCGGCCTGCTGCGCTCAGGATGACATTCATGAAGAATGGATGAATTCGTGGGAACTAGTGGTGAATTCAACGCCGTGGAAAGGGCATTTGCGCGGGATTTGGAAATGCAGACAAAAAAAGAATCCCGAGGTGATGTTGAAACCTATTCTCCTCAGCCAGTAGCTCGCGTTAGACCCTTGCCAACCTGCACTCGCGGCCACCCTTGCGGGCAACTACGGGCGATTGTTCGCTTGGGCTCCGGGCTCACTGCCAACCGGGAAAACCGGCCAACGCCTCGGGACTCCATTTTGCTTTCAGCAGATTCCCGTTCGCCTCAACCAGCGCTTCGCTTTTAGACCCTTGCCGACCCTCCGAACCAGCCTTGCGGCCAACTCAGTGATCTGGCTTGAGCCCCGGACTATGCGCCAACCGGGTAAACTCAAGAACCGCCGAAGAACGAGTCTGTTTTACTCCTCCCATTTTTTAAGTCAAACACAATCGAAAAGTTTTAGAGCGTGTGTTTTCAGCGGAGTGCATGGTGTTCACAGGGGCGTGCCTGGAACCAGTGCAGTCACGGTGTGAGAAATTCGCGCGCCTAGCGCAAAGAGGCAAATTTGGCCATGAGCTCGCGCAAAGTAAGAGCCAGGACGATGGGCAGTAAGCCGAGGCGCATGTGAAAAAGACGGACGAAACTCTCGGGGAGAACTCCCTGGAATTTCCACTGCAGGCGTGAGCGACGCAGGGGTCCCTCGACTCGGGCATACGCCCTCGCTCGGGATGACAGAAGAGAAGGTGGTTGCGGATGACGGATGAGAAGCGGGCGTTGATGAAACTGCTAGGATGAGGGCATGGCTGCTTCGCTGCTCGAGGTTCGCAATCTGAACGTCGAATTCGTGGTGCAGGCGAAGGCTGCTTCGCGGCACCAGTCGCGATTCGCCACCGTGGCCGCGGCGACGCAGACATTTGCCGCGGTGCGCGACGTCAGCTTCCCGATCGGCGAAGGCGAGGCGCTTGGGTTGGTGGGCGAATCGGGGTCGGGCAAGTCGGTAACCTCGCTGGCCATCATGCGGCTGTTGCCGCCGCAAGCGAGGGCGAGGGGCCAAATCTTGTTCCACGCCGCCGCGCCTGACAAATCCGCCTCCCCTTGCGCTTGCAATCTGCTCGATATTTCCGAGGAAGCCATGCGGCGGCTGCGCGGCGAGCGCATGGCCATGATTTTTCAGGAGCCCATGACCGCGCTCAATCCCGTGATGCGGGTGGGCGATCAGATTGCCGAGGCGGTGCTGGCGCACGTAAACGGATCCCGGCCCCCGAAGCATGAGGCATGGCAGCGTGCCTTGGAGGCCATGAAGGCAGTGGCTATTCCCGACCACGAAAGGCGGGCCCGTGATTATCCGCATCAGCTTTCGGGGGGCATGCGGCAGCGAGTGATGATTGCGATGGCGGTGGTCAACCGTCCGAAGCTGCTTATAGCCGATGAACCCACTACCGCGCTCGATGTCACTATCCAGGCCCAGATCCTGGAGTTGCTGGCTGACCTGCGGGGACGCTTCCGGCTGGCTATGCTCTTCATTTCACACGACTTGGCAGTAGTCTCGCGGGTTGTGGACCGGGTGGCGGTTATGTACGCGGGCAGCGTCGTGGAAATGGGCACGGTAGGGGATATCTTCCGGACTCCGGCCCATCCCTACACGCGCGGCCTGCTGCAGGCGGTGCCCACATTGCACACCAACCGCAGCCGTCCTCTGGCCACGATCGAAGGCACAGTGCCAGGGATCGCGGCGCTGCCTCCCGGGTGTAGCTTCGAGCCGCGCTGCTCGCACCGGATAGCCGAGTGCCGGCGTGAATTGCCTTCCTTGGCGGAGATTGCTCCCGGGCATTGGGCCCGCTGTCCAGTGCTTAATACTTCGGAGCCTGTTGGTAACGCCACGCACAGTCTATAATCCCCAAGCGCTCTCGTACTCATGCGGATTCTCCTGCTCAGCGACATTCACAGCAACCTGGAAGCGTTACAGGCGTGTTTGGCGGAAGCGCCGCCGCACGACGTGGTCGTAAACCTGGGCGACATCGTGGGATACGGCGCTAGCCCGAACGAGGTGATCGAAAGTTCGCGCCAGCTGGGCAAACTGTTTGTGCGCGGCAACCACGACAAGGCCGCGTGCGGGCTGATGGAAGTTACCGACTTCAATCCCGTGGCCGGCATGGCGGCGCTGTGGACGCGCGATCAGCTGACGCCGGAAAATCTGGAGTGGCTGCGCCTGCTGCCGCAGGGACCGATCCAGGTGAACGAGGCGCTGGATGCCCAGTTCGTGCATGGCTCGCCTATTGATGAAGACGAGTACCTGGTCACCATGCGTGACGCTCAGGAGCCGCTGACCTATTCCTCGGTGGCGCTCACATTTTTCGGACACACCCACGTTCAGGGCGGATTCTGCAAAAACTCCGAGAAAGGGGTGATGCAGCCTGTCTACCGCAGCCGCGACGAGCGGGACATTTGCGAGTTGAGGCTGGACCGGGAAACGCAATACCTGATTAATCCCGGATCCGTGGGGCAGCCGCGGGACAGCGATTGGCGGGCAGCGTTCGCAATGTTTGACACTGAGGTTTATGCCATAAGTTTTTATCGTGTGCCCTACGACGTGCAGGGGGCGCAGCAGCGCATCCTGGATGCCAACCTTCCGCACCGGCTGGCACAGCGGCTGGCCCTGGGCCGGTGAACGCGACGGCCTGCAGTGTAAACTTCTGAACCATGTCCCCTCGGCCCTGGAACCCGCGCGGAGAACGTGCCTCTGGAACTTCCCCTGAACTTTTTCCCAGCAAGCGTCCGACGCTCCCCCCCGAGCACCTGGTGGCGCACATTGATGGCGGGGCGCGGGGCAATCCCGGCCCGGCCGGCTACGGGGTTGTAATTGAAGATCAGGCAGGGCAGCGCGTGGCTGGGCTCAGCCAGTACCTGGGTCATCGCACCAACAATTACGCGGAATACAGCGGGCTTCTGGCGGCGCTGGAGTATGCCGTGGCGCACGGGCCCAAGGCGCTGAAGGTGATCAGCGATTCGGAGCTGATGGTGCGGCAGATCAAGGGCATGTACAAGGTGAGGAATGCGGCGCTTTTGGAGCTCTATCAGAAGGCACAGCAATACATTCGGCAGCTGGAGTGGTTTGAGATCGGGCACGTGCTGCGTGAGAGCAATCGCGAGGCCGACCGGCTGGCGAACGAGGCCATGGACCGGGGAAGGTAGCTGGTAGTTGGTAGTTGGAGTCCACGGGAATTAAACACAACTGTGGAAGCGCAGGACTTTAGCTCTGCGATCAAAGTGCGTCAAAGCTCCCGGGCTTTAGCCCCGGCGCCTCACCAGGGCTAAAGCCCAGAGTTTTCTGTGCCCGTTTTTCGCACGGCTTAGCCGTGCGCTTCCACAGTAGGCGAAGAGTTCGAGTGAGTCTGGGTCACATTGCTGCTGCAGGGACTCAAGGTTGGAAAAATCAAAGTTACCGCTCTGTTCGGGAGCCTGAATGAAGAAATTCTCGAAATTGGCGCCCATCGCGCTGGTTGTCTGCTCGCTCACAGTTTCCCTACTGGCGCAGCCGCAGCCGGCGCTGGAACCGCTTATCCGCTCGCTGGCAGGAACTCAAACTTACGGCGATGTAGCAATCTCGCCGGATGGAACGCGTGTGGCCTGGTCGCAGGCGGTGCACGATAGTTCGGGCGTGGCCACGGGGGACTCAGCCATCTACGTCGGCGATATAGCGAATCCGGCGGCCTCGCGGCGAATCACTGCGGGCAGCGAAGGTAACAACTATTCCGAGCGCAATGCGGCCTGGTCGCCGGATGGCAAGCAGGTGGCATTTCTCTCCAATGCTTCGGGAGACGCGGAGCTTTACGTGGCCGATGCCTCTGGCGGCTCCCCGCGCAAACTAACCACAATCACAGGGTACCTTGCCGCACCCAGCTGGTCGCCGGATGGCAAGACTATCGCTTTCCTGTTCATAGAAAATGCGCCGCGGGCGGCTGGGCCGCTGATGCCCATGACCCCGGAAACCGGCGTGATTGACAGCAAAATTTACGAACAGCGCCTGACGACCGTGAACATAGAGTCCGGACAATTGCGGCAGCTCTCGCCCGCCGATATGTATGTGTATGAATACGACTGGGCGCCGGACAGCAAAGGGTTTGCCGTTACCGCCGCCCGCGGCGAAGGCGATAACAACTGGTATATCGCCCGCCTGTACACGCTGGGGTTGGACGGCCCGATGAAGGAAATCTACAGGCCGCCGGAGCAAATGGCGCAGGCGCACTTCTCGCCTGACGGCAAATCCATCGCTTTCATCGCCGGCATCATGAGCGATGAGGGCTCCACGGGAGGCGATATCTACGTTATGCCGGCGACCGGCGGCCAAGCCCGCGATGTTACGCCTGGGATAAAAGCCTCGCCCAACTGGCTGGCGTGGTCTTCGCCGCAAAACATTCTGTTTTCTGAAAACGTGGATGGCTTCGCCGCCGTGGCCACCCTCGATGTGGGCAGCGGTAAGGTGCAGACTTCGTGGAGCGGCGCTGAAACTATTGGCGCCGATGGCTGGGGAGAGCTCTCGCTGTCGCTTTCGCAAGATCAGAAGCAGTCGGCGGTGGTGCGGCAGTCCTACGCGCAGCCGCCGGAGATCTGGGCAGGACCAGTCGGCTCCTGGAAGCAGATCACGCACGCCAATCAAAACCTGCGCCCCAGCTGGGGCAAGGCGGAGAGCCTTCATTGGAACAGTGGCAGCACCCGGGTGCAGGGCTGGCTGATGTATCCCGCCAACTACGACCCCACCCACCGCTACGGACTGGTGGTGGACGTGCACGGCGGGCCGGCGGCAGCGCACGCGCCGCGCTGGCCGGAACCTTTCTTCAACACCTCCCTGCTGTCGACCATGGGCTACTTTGTGCTCTATCCAAACCCTCGCGGCAGCTATGGCCAGGGTGAGGCATTCACCCGGGGCAACGTGAAGGACTTCGGCTACGGCGATTTTCGCGACATTATGGCGGGCGTGGACAAGGTAGTGAAGGATCTCCCGGTGGACAACAACCGCGTGGGCATCACTGGCTGGAGCTACGGCGGCTACATGACCATGTGGGCGGTAACCCAGACCAACCGCTTCCACGCCGCGGTCTCAGGCGCAGGGCTCTCCGATTGGCTGAGCTACACGGGAGAAAACGACATTGACCGCTGGATGATGCCGTATTTTGGGGCCACGGTATACGATGACCCGCAGGTGTACGCGCGCAGCGCGCCCATGACGTTTATCAAGAATGTGAAGACGCCCACGCTGGTGGTAGTGGGGGAGCGGGATGGGGAGTGTCCGGCGCCGCAATCGCGCGAATTCTGGCACGCTTTGAAGAACTTTGGCGTGCCGACACAGTATGTCGTGTACCCCGGCGAGGGACACTTCATCGGCCGTCCGGAGCACCAGTTGGACATTTTGCGGCGCACCGTGGCATGGTTTGACCAGTACCTGGCCCCTAAGTAAGCGGTGTTCTCCTCAGGGGCTAAAGCCCGGCAGTTATGAGATTCTGGACGGCGCGGCTGAAGCCGCGCCCTTTCAAAACCGACTTGTTAGATAGGTTCTAGGCGACTCGGCGCTGGTCTGCGCCTTTTGTTCTCTGCGCCTCAAATTCCCGGCCGCGTTCATAGCCGCGAATGAACAAGCCTTCATCGCAGCGGTCGGGATAACTCCGGCGTAAGAGCTCTTTGGCCTGCTGGTAAGACTTCCCGCGAATGCCGGGCCGGAGAGCCGCCTCGAAACCACAGCGGTAAATGGACTCGCGATCTTGCAGGTTATGCCCTGGGTCTTCGTAGTGCACCTTTTCCGTATCGCGCAGGCCGATCCACCATTTTTCACGCGCGGCATCCAGGCTTTCCGCTCCGGCGTGACGAAAAGCGTCGCGTATCTGGTCTGCCTGGCGCTCGTTTTCCGCGAACGCAATCACCACAGTTTGGCCGCTCTTCAAGGCGTCCTCATAGAAGAACAGTTCGTCTTCCGGCAGTCCACGAGTGGATTCCGCTTCCAGCGCGCTGCCAGCCTTGGCGCCGGCGACGGCTCCGCCAGCGCCAAGAATGCCGGCGGCAGCCAGTCCGATGGCAACGATTGGCCCGACTCCGGGAATGAACAAGCTGGCAATGGCCGTGCCGCCTGACATTCCTCCAGCCAGCCCCAAGGCACCGCCTACCACGGCTCCTAATCCACCTCCCAGGCCCGGTTGCTCAGCCTCGCTGAGGGGCAGCTGCGCCAATTCTTTTTGTTCCTGATCGGCGGGTCCGGGTGACAGCAGGTTAATTCTGTCTTCAAGAATAGGAATGGCGCGAAGCCGGGCAACAGCCTGGCTGGCATCCTGGAGTGACCGGAATATCCCGACTGCGCTGAGCATGGTTTGCCTCCATGTGTTGAGAGCCGGGCAGCTACAAACAGGTTGTAAGCGCGGAGTCAAGCCGAGTTGCCGATTATCACGGGAATTGATTGCGCTCCAGTCAGGAGGCTGTTCAGGCTTTAGAGTGCGGGCAGAAGCCGGCATGATGTAACCTAGTGCGAGCGGCCATCTCTGTGAAGTGGAGCGCTGCATAGATGATCCAGCGGCTGATTGCGCAAGGCTTGCTGTTGGCGATGCTGGCGGGGATCTCAGCACCGCTGGGGCCGGCTGCCCTTATGCCGCACGCCTGCTGCCTGCGGCACCAGCAGCGCTGTCACATGCCGCAGGATGCCGGCATCAGCAATAGCCCCTGCGGACACGAGTGCTGCCGATTTCTGGCGGTTACTACCGCGTTGTTCGCTCCGGCCGTTCCAAGCACTTATGGGAGCCTGCCGGCTTCCCGGCTGATTTTGACCAGCGTGGCGGTTTCCCAATCTCTCCAGGTCCCTGCTGAGCACTCGGGCCGCGCCCCGCCACGCTTTCTCTGAAGCTATTCAAAAATCTTTTTCGAGGATATCGGGAAGTACCCCTCCGGGGCTAAAGCCCGTATCTTAGTGCGTCGAAGCGGCGCGGCTGAAAGCCGCGCCCTTTCAAAGAAGTGATTGGCGGAAACGGTGTGGGCTCTGCCGAAATCTGGAGGCCAATGAAAGTGCTGCGCGACATTCTAGGCAGCATGGTGCTGCTGGCAGCGGTTGCCGGAGCCACCATCTTCGGCAGCGTGCGCGGACTGGTGCATGACCCGGAGCATCGCCCGGTGCAGGGAGCGCAGGTGACCATTCGTGCCCAGAATTCGCAGTGGTCGCAGGCGGCCACTACCAGCGCCATGGGCGAGTTTCAATTCAACACGGTACCGGCCGGGCGCTACCTGGTGACGGTGAGCGCTCCCGGATTCAAGGAGCAGTCGCTGAAGGTGGCTGTTAACTCCGGCGGCGCGGTGAGTCTCCACTTCCCCATGGCGCTGGAGTCGGTTTCGGAGGAGGTAGAGGTCACGGCCACGCCCGAAGAAGTTGGCCCGCAATCTTCAACTACGGTGAGCGTGGTTCGCCAGCAGCAGATCGTCAATACGCCCGGCGCCGACCAGAGCAACAGTATGGCGATGGTCACCGACTACGTCCCCGGGGCGGTGATGGTCCACGACCAGCTTCACGTGCGCGGCGGGCACCAGATGACGTGGCTGCTGGATGGCATTCCCGTGCCCAACACCAATATTGCCAGCAACGTGGGCCCGCAAATTGATCCCAAAAACATTGATCAACTGGAAGCACAGCGGGGCGGGCTTTCCGCGGAGTATGGCGACCGCTCCTACGGCGTCTTCAACGTGATTACCCGCAACGGCTTTGAGCGCAACAACGAAGGCGAACTGGCACTTAACTACGGAAGTTTTAACAGCACCGATGACCAGCTCAGCTTCGGCAGCCACACACAGCGCTTCGCCTATTACGCCAGCATGGATGCGAACCGCAGCGAGCTGGGGCTGGAGACGCCGATACCGGCGGCGCTGCACGACGCTGAGAACGGGGTGGGAGGGTTCGCCTCGCTCATCTTCAATAGCACGCCTTCCGACCAGCTGCGGCTTGTGACCTCGGTGCGCCGCGACCACTACCAGATTCCGAATACGTTTGAGCAGGAGGCTTCCGGGACGCGCGATCTGCAAGCCGAGCAGGATGGTTTTGTGGACTTCTCCTGGGCGCATACGTCGGGGGACCATGTCCTACTCACGGTTTCGCCCTTCTACCACTTTAACCGCGCTCATTACATCGGAGGGCTGCAGGACCAGCCGGTCAGCCCGGAGGACGACCGCGGCTCCAACTATGCCGGCGGCGTGGTCAGCCTGGGGGTGGTCGAGGGAAGAAACAACGCTCATTTCGGGGTGCAGGGACTCGCGCAACGCGACAACACGCTGTTTGGCCTTACGGATACGCTCGCCGGTACTTCCCTGCGCCAACGAACTATTTTAGGGGGTCAGCTGGAGAGCGCCTTTTTGGAAGATCAGTTCAAGGCGGTCAAGTGGCTGACTCTTAACGGCGGCCTGCGGCTGACCCATTTTTCTGGCGGGCTGAGCGAAACTGCGGCCGACCCTCGCCTGGGGGCAGCTATTCAGGTGCCGCGCTTGGGCTGGGTACTGCGCGGTTTCTATGGGCGTTATTACCAGGCCCCACCCCTTCTCACGGTTGGCGGGCCGCTGCTGGAGGTGGCCGCTACCCAGGGGGTCGCCTTTCTGCCTTTGCGGGGTGAGCGCGACCAGGAGAACGAATTCGGGCTCACCATCCCCCTGCGCGGCTGGAGCTTCGATGTGGACCACTTCCACACCAGCGCCACCAATTACTTCGATCATGATGTGCTGGGGAACTCGAATATCTTCTTTCCTGTGACATTGGCATCTGCCCGTATCTATGGCTGGGAAGCCAGTGCCCGCTCGCCACAGTTGGCGCGCATGCTGCAGTGGCATTTGGCTTACTCGCATCAGTACGCCGAAGGACGGGGCGGGGTAACCGGCGGGCTGACCGATTTTTCTCCGCCCGAGGACGCCTATTACTTCCTGGACCACGATCAGCGCGACACGCTAAGTACCGGCGTGCAGGCCAGCTTGCCCTGGCATAGCTGGGCTAACGCAGAAATCGCGTATGGTTCAGGCTTCCTCAACGGCGACGGGCCCGGGCATCTGGGAAGCCACACCAGTTTCGACTTGAGCCTGGGGAAATCGTTCGGCGAGGCATGGTCGGTGCGTCTGACGGCGTTGAACCTGGCCAACAGCCGGTATCTGGTGGACAACAGCAACACTTTTGGCGGGACGCACTATAGCTATCCCCGGCAGGTGGCGGCGACGGTGAGATACAGATTCAAGTATTGAGGGATGGCCGGGGCTAAAGCCCTCGAATCTTACGTGGCGTTTCGCCGGACTAAAGTCCGGGGCTTCCACATTCAAGACTAACCTACGGAGAAGGGGAATCGCGCTGGGGCAGTTACTTCGGGTACCATAAGCATATAGGCGATGGTGAGCGCCTGAGCATCTAATTCAGAAAGCGTAAATTTAAGGACTGCGCTAGCCGGCGAAGGCTTAGCTTAGTCTTGGGTTTCGTGGGTACGTCTGAGGTGGAGATAACAGAATGAAGCTTTTAGCTACCCGTGGTCTGGCAATACTGGGATTAATTCTGGGATTAGCGGTGGCGGGTCTGGCCGCCGGCCCCGCGGACGCCTACTCGGTTCTGCGGCCGCCCAAGGGTGCCAAGCTTGCCATCGTGGTATTTGAGGATCTGCAGTGCCCCATGTGCGCCCAGGTGGCGCCTCTGCTGGACCGGGCGGGGCAGCAGTACAACATTCCGGTAATTCGCCACGATTTTCCCCTGCCCAAGCATAGCTGGTCCTATAACGCGGCGGTGATCGCCCGCTATTTCGATACCCATTCGCAGAAGTTGGGCGACGAGTTCCGCGACCAGGTGTTTGCCCATCAACTGGAGATCACACCCGGGAGCCTTCATGGCTTTGCCGAGCGGTTTGGCGCCGACCACAAGGTTGATCTGCCCTTTATGATTGACCCGCAGGGCAAGCTGGCGGCCGAAGTAAACGCGGACCGGGATCTGGGTAACCGCATTGGCATCAACCACACGCCTACCGTCTATGTTGTGACTGATAAGAACTCTAGCCAGCCTTATGTCGAGGTTAGCGATCCCAGCCAGTTGTTTCAGACCATTGACCGCATGCGGCAATAACTGAGTGCCTCATCAGCGATGAAATGCGTACCGGCCCACTAGATGGACTATCCCCTGTTTTAGCCGAGAATTCCGCATTTCGGGGACTGTGCGCCGGTCTCATTCCTGATGGAAGAACTCCTTTGAATGCGGATAGCCATTCGAGCAGAAAAGGGATCCTTCGCTCGGGTGCGGATTGGTGTACCGCACCCTCGACTCAGGATGACATAGCGGAATGCATGCCTTACGCTGCGGATTTTTGGAGTTGGCGAAGGACTTCCATTATTTCAGGGATTTCTGGTGTCTCATCCAGGGGATAGACGCGGCTGAAAGCGATGCGCCCGCCTTTATCCACGATAAAGACGCAACGCTCATTGATGCCGGCAATGGGCGGGCCTTCGCGCAGAACACCGTAGCTGCGAGCCACCTCGCCGTGGGGATAGAAGTCGCTGCACAGGGGAAAATTCACCAAACCAATGTCTTTCTTCTGCCAGGCAATGTGGCACGGGACGGGATCGTTGCTAATGCCCACGACCTGGGCATCGAGGCCGGCGAAACGTGCCAGTTCGGCATCGAACGACGGCACCTGGGCGGCTCACGTGGGCGTCCAATCCAGGGGATGAAAGGCGATTACCACGTGCTTTCTGCCGCGATAGTCGCTGAGGCGAAACTTGTGCGGCTTTTCGCCAACGACGCCGGACAGTTCAATATCCGGGGCCATAGCGCCTACTGGCAGTGCGGGCATGAATCCTCCACCTGGTAGAAGAGCAGAATCAAGAGAGTTATCTTAGCGGCCCTGCTGCCAGGGCGGCAAGGCGCTCCCTGGCAGGTCAATTGCTCAACTTGCGGTAGCACGCGCCCAGTAAAGATGCGAGACATCGCCGCAAACATTGGATAACAAACAGGCTTGCGGCGGCATCGTATTTTTGTGTTGGACCCTCAGGAGAGTTGGAAACTCCTGCCGTCAGCAATTCTTATATCCTGGTCGCGGGTTAGGGAGCGCCACATGTTTGGATCCAAAAACTACAACTATCGCAGCTTTGACCGCGAACAATTGCGCAAGGAGCTGAATGGCAAGCTGATGAACGGCCCCCAAGCGGGAGAGGAGGCGCCCGATTTCGAACTGCCCTCTCCGGAAGGGGAAAAGGTTCGGCTCAGCGACTACGCCGGCGAGAAAAACGTGGTGCTCACCTTCGGCTCAGCCACGTGTCCCATGACGGCTGGGTCTATTCGTGGGCTGAACCGCCTGTACGAGCAGTATTCGGATGGGGGTGTGCAATTTCTCTTTGTGTACGTTCGCGAGGCGCATCCAGGTGAAGATCTGCCGGCACATCGCTCACTCGACGATAAAGCGGAGGCCGCCGAACTGTTTCGCCAAGAAGAAGGGGTGGAGATGCCCATTCTGCTCGACACGCTGGAGGGGAAGGTGCATCGCCAGTATGGTGGCCGGCCCAATTCGACTTATCTGATTGACAAGTCAGGGCGAGTAGCCTTTCGCGCGGTTTGGACCCGGCCCAGCGTGGTAGAGGAAGCGCTGGAGGAACTGCTGGAGCATCAGGATGAAACTGGCAAAGAGCATGCTGTGGTGCGTGGCGGAGAGGACACTTCGTTGCCCAGGCGTTATGGCATGCTGCACGCGCATCGCGCCCTGGAAAGAGGTGGGCGGAGGGCAGTAGGTGATTTCAAGGAAGCCATGGGCGCCACCGGCAGGGTGGCGATGGCTACCAGCCGGATGGCCGAGCCGGTCATGCTGCATCCTATAAAAGCTTTTGCAGCGGTCGCCATCGCCGGGGGCGTTGTTGCCGGCGCTTTGTACGCGGGAATGAGACTTCTTCAGCGGCGGCTGCAGATGCGCTCCCCCTACTACTTCCCACGGCCGCGACGGCGAAAGGGCGAAGCTGGGGGGTACGAAGCAGTGGGAATTTAGAGGCCTGCGGTCCTAAGAACCATAAAAATCAAAGAGGGGCGGCATATGCCGCCCCTCTTTTTGGCTGGATGCTTCAAATTTTTACAGCGGTTTGACGTTCTCTGCCTGCCAGCCTTTGGGTCCCTTTACGACGTCGAACTGGACCTGTTGCCCTTCCTGCAAGCTGCGGAAGCCGCTGGATTGGATAGCCGAGAAGTGGAC
>DATEGM010000086.1:0-4257 GCA_035280085.1 Terriglobales bacterium | reverse complement strand
AAGGCTGACGGTGTTGCGGATCCAGACGCTGCGCTGTTGTTCCGGCCGTGGGCTGCCCAGGTAACCCAACGCGAAATCAAAGGCGTCGCGGTCCGAGGGGCAATGCATGGGCACCTGCGCCAGCGGGAGGTTAAGCGAGGTACGAACGTTGAGAAACGTCTTTTGGTAATCAATCTTTTGATACAGCCGGTCATGAATCAGATCGGCAAGACCGACTCCTGCCGCATTGCCTTCGGTTTCGCGGGTCAGATCACGAGCGTAGATAACGCGAATACGGGGGGCCTCCGGTGGAATCGAAAGCAAACCACGGCCTATCACCTTGGTGTCCATGCCGGACCCGCTGATATTCTTGCCGAGTTCATCCACCACAAGCAGATCAAGCTCGGGGAATGGAATGCGCGGAACAAGGCGCTTGGCGATGGCCAGCGCCTTCTCTTCCTGGGCGATGATTGCCTCCGGCAGGCTAGCAAAGACGTGGGCGATCTGATGGAACTCGTTCTCGACCAAGGCCAAACCGCAGAGAATTTTGCCGGTGCTGAGGACCTTGGCGCTCACCGCGCGCAGGCAGGGTTCGAAGCCGATTTTTCTGCTCCAGCGGTGTATCTCCTGGGCGCCGAGCGCTTTGCCCAGGCCAACCACCATCATCTTCACAACGCCGCTTTCGATGTTTCCTGAGAAATCCGTGTGCGGCTTCACCCGGTTCAGCACCAGAACGGCGTCCGCCTGGAAAGCGTTTTGGTCCATGTAGACTGCAATACCTTCAGCAGTAGAACCCAAGGATGCGGGCTCGATGGAGGAACGGATTTCCGCGCCGGTGAACTCCGGCGTGACGCCATATTTTTCCAGGACCTGCCGCTGGCCCTCGGAAGTGCCGCCCCCGTGGCTGCCCATCGCCGGCACGATGAACGGTGCAGCTCCTTCAGATTTCAGCCAGAGACAAACAGCTCGCACCACCTCGGGCAGCCGGTCTATTCCGCGGCTGCCGGCGGTGACGGCGATCCTTTTTCCTCGGATTTTTGCGTTGGGGATTTGTAAAGCGGCAAGGGATTGCCGCACTGCTTCCTGAACATCTTTTAGTGCGGCAACGCTCGGCGCTTTGCGTTGCAGCGCAAACATCGGAGGCAGGGGAACGTGGAAATCGTCCTTCATAACCATTGCAGATTATCAAATCGGCGGGGCGAGTAGGGTAATTGGAGGCCAGTAGTTGCGGTCAGGCTCCGGCCCGAGACGCGATGCGCTTCGAACCCGGGTCGAAACTGACCGGGGTACCTTCAAAATACGACTGGTTCGCCATATGGCAGGCAATTGCCATGTTGTTGCCGAAGGCCGCGTCTTCCAGAACCGGCTGTCGTGTCCGGACTGCATGGAAGAAATTCGCCAGGTGCGGAGTCTCAGAGTCGAAAGAAGGCCCGCGGAAAGTTTGCGTTTCCAGGATCGTTTCTTTACCGGGCCGGGGATCATGCGCCTTGTGCCATTGGTCCTGGTAGTCCTCGCGAATCTTCTTTGGAAACGAGTCCGCGTAGTAGCTGGGTTCAACTTCCGTACCCGGCTGCGGGGTGCAGGTCAAAGCAAACTCGGTAATCTCCAGGATGCCTTTGGATCCAAAAAAGCGCGTGGTCTCCGGCATTTCGCCGTTGAAGGTGATATTTACGACGACGGGAATGTGGCCGTAACGGAACAGCACCGAGTGCACGTCGGGAAAATCGCGGCCATCCTTCCAGCGGAAAATGCCGCCCTGGGAGTAAGCGGTGCGGGGAGGCTCATTCATCCCCAGCACGAAGACAATTCCAGTAACGGAGTGCACCATTAAATCGCCGGCGATGCCGGTTCCGAATTCCTTCCATAAACGCCAGCGTGCATATAGCGCCGGGTCGAAGGGGCGCTTGGGCCGGTCGCCGAGCCAGGTATCCCAATCAACGGTAGAGGGCGACAGATCGGCGGGTATGGGATATTGCCAGGCGCCGGTGGGGTCGTTGCGCCCGAGCCAATTCTCCACCAGCGAAACCTGCCCGATTGCCCCTTGCTGATAAAGTTCGCGTGCCTTGAGGAAGAGCTGTGAGTCCACGCGCTGGGAGCCCACCTGCAAAATGCGGCCGCTTTTGCGGGCGGCATCCACGATCTCGTAGCCCTCTGCCAGCGAATACGACATGGGTTTTTCGAGGTAAAGATCCTTGCCGGCGCTCAGGACTTCCAGCGCAATTCTCCTGTGCCAGTGGTCAGGGAGCGCCGCCACGATGCAGTCTATCTCCTTGTTGTCGAGCAGTTCCTGGTAGCGGCGAGTTACCGGCAGTTTGTCGCCGGCAATTTCCCGCGCCAACGTAAGGCGTCCGTCGTAAACGTCGGATGCAGCGGCACATTCGGCGCCGTGCAACTCGACAGCCTGGCCCAGCAAGGAAGAGCCTTGGCCACCGACACCGATCATGCCGAAGCGAACACGGTCATTGGCGGAACCCGCCTTCAACCTGACCTCCTCTCCGCACAGGGCGTGGATCGAGACATCCGCTCCTCAGTCGCCGCCGGAGTAATGCAGGTGCGCGACCTTCCAGTCGCCATTCGTGTTTACCCAAACAGCGGTGAAACGTATGTTTGCGTTGGGACTCAAGCCAGTGATTATGGCCACATCACCGTAATGATGGATTTCCTCTTCCAGGTTGGCCGCGGGAACCCCAACCGGGCCTCTGGATTCCACCGACGTTATCTGCTCCGCCTTGGTCTGCGGCTTTTCCCCATTGGCGATGACGGTGAAATCGTCGGTCTCCAGGCGAGAGAGGGCGTCGCCATCGCCGCGATAGTACGCCTCCACCCACTTCTGCTCGACCGCTTTCAAACCGGTGTCGTCAGTTGAAGCTCCCTTGCTTGCTGCTTGCCCCTGCGCCAGGCAGGCCAGGCACAGAACTGATATGGCCACTAGGAATTTCATCCTTATTCTCCTCTGCAATTGAGCCAGGCCGAATTCAGGTGGGCCCAATCCCGAACGCCGAAATACCACCGCGGGGGCGGCATAGTCAAGTCAATTGCTGCTGATCGAGTTTGGAACGTTTAGTGGGTGGACACCTGGGTTGGAGCCGCCATGAGCGCCAGGCGGTCCAAATCAAAGTACTTGTAAAAGTCGAGGCAAAAGAGCTCCGGGGCGGCTCGATAAGGAACTCCTCGCTTTAGAAGGTCATCCAGACTTGCTATGGAACCGTGGCTTTCAATGCCGGCAAATATCTGCGGGGACAGTGCAGCTGCGGTCAGGGCAATCACTCGGTTTCGGGTTCCCTCAGTCACTACGTCAATTCTGTCGCCGCCCGGCTGGTTACGCAGCCAGGAAGCTAGTGCCGAGAGCTGCGCCACTTCCAGTCCCAGGGGACGGTCGCCAGTGGTCGCCACCAGCATCTGCCAGCTAGCGCTGTTCTCCGGGGCGGTAGCTCCGTTGAAGAGCAGATCAAGAGCCAGCACCTGCTGGCCGCGGTTGATGAGGCCGGAGATAGTCTGGGCCGCCGCCTTGTAGCCTTCATCATTCAGGATGATGGTTAGCGGAGCATCCTGGGGCGTCGAGATCGCCTTGAGCCAGACTCCGGTGGCGCTGAGCCCGTTCGAGAAGTCAAAGCGCTCGAGCAGAGTCTCGAATCCCAGGTGCTTGGTATTGTCGAGCCGCCAGACGTTCTGGACAGAAACCGGGGCGTAGCGAATTACGCTGCGTAGTTGTTCCCTCTGAGCCTGCGCCCAAGGCCCACGCTGGCTGCCTTCTGGAACCGGCGGACGCGCCACCTGTTGGGCCAGTTTTCTGGCCAGGCCCAGAATAGTGAGATTGCTTTCCGGCAATCCTGACGCCAGTTGCTCAGCTGGCCTGATCTCACCGTCGCTGGGTATTTCGTTGGCCGAAACCGGCAGACCAAAATGCTGCGTGAAGAACGAATAGGCCTGCTGGCGGTTGTCCACCTGATAGTTGTGAGTGCCGGGATCGCGGTTCTCGTGCCAGGCAAAATCGCTTTCTTTGCCGAATGCCCGGAAAATAGGCCGGACCTGATCATAGATATATGGCTTAACCAGCGCGGCGCGAAAACAACAGTCGTCTTCGGCGTTATGGATCAGCAAAGTCGGGCGGGGCGCGCGCATGGCTATGAAGGAGGGATAGTCCTGGCCCTGGGTAAGATCGGTCGCATTTTCTTCGATTTCGTCGGTATCAACCGGGCGCACCAGGTTTGACGGGAGCGCGCCGATACCGGCCACCTCCGCTGATACGGCAACGCGGTCATCAAGCCCGCTGAGGAC
>DATEGM010000085.1:0-4447 GCA_035280085.1 Terriglobales bacterium | reverse complement strand
CCCTGCTGTGTCTTTCAGTGGGTATTGAGGCGGGCAGCCAGGGGCCAAATCCCACCTACTCCATTGATCCGACGGGGGTTTTGTCCACCTACCGGACGGACGGCGGAATTGACCTGGCGAACCCGTTTTTCCAGAGCCTGGGAACCAACGGCCGCAGCTGCGGCAGTTGCCACGTGGCGGAGGACGGCTGGACGGTCACGCCCCCTCGTATTCAAGCCAGGTTCATCGCCAGCGGCGGCACGGACCCAATTTTCCGGCCAGTGGATGGAGCGGTGTGCCCGGATGCGGACGTATCAACTTTCACGGCGCGGGTGCAGGCTTACCGGCTGCTGCTGCAAAAAGGGCTGATTCGCGTATCCATGGGAGTGCCGGGTGACGCCGACTTCAGCATCACCGCCATCCAGGATCCCTACAATTGCTCGCAGACCACGGCGACGAATCCGGCCTTGTACCGGCGGCCGCTGCCGGCGACGAATCTGGGATTCCTAAGCGCGGTGATGTGGGACGGGCGGGAAACGGTGTTTGGCGCCATTCCGGGCAAGTCCATTGACCTGGATACCAGCCTGGGAAATCAGGCTGTAGATGCCACGCTGGGGCATGCGCAGGCGAGCACGCCACCGACGGCGGAGCAAATTGCAGAAATAGTAGCGCTTGAAAAAGCGAACTTCACGGCCCAGGTTGCAGATATCCGCGCCGGCTTGCTGACCAGCAACGGAGCGCAGGGTGGGCCGAAAGCTCTCTCCCAGCAGCCGTTCTATATCGGGATCAACGATGCGCTGGGGGGCGATCCGAATGGAGTGGCATTCAATCCCAATGCGTTCACGGTTTACAACGCGTGGACGAGTAGCCCGTACCGCAGCCAGCAATCAGTGGCACGCGGGCAGGCGTTGTTCAACAGCTTCCCCATTAACATTACCGGCGTGGGAGGCTTGAACGATGCGCTGGGAAAACAGTCAATTGCCGGTACCTGTACCACCTGCCATGATTCCTTTAATGTCGGCAACCATTCGTTTTCGGTTCCGCTGGCGATTGGAACCAGCGACTATCCGGCGCTGGCCGCGCTGGATGTTTCCGGGCTGCCGGTTTACACAGTGCAGTGCAGTTCCGGCCCGCCAAGACAAGTAACCGACCTGGGCCGGGCGATGAGAAGCGGCAAATGCGCCGACCTGGGCAAGGTGAAGGGGCCGATCCTGCGGGGCTTAGCGGCGCGCGCGCCCTACTTTCACAATGGCTCGGCGGGGACACTGCGAGACGTGGTTGAGTTCTACAACCAGCGTTTCAGCTTGAATCTGACGGACCAGCAGAAAGCAGACCTGGCGGCGTTTCTGCAGACTCTGTAAACTGCCGGTGTGTCCCTCGTGGTTGGGACAGGCGAGGGGCACGCCCAGAACAGTCGTGTCTCTAAGAGACTGTGTCGTAACTCTTCTTTCGCCCCGCTGGGGGTCAGATTGGTCACCTTTGTACCCACGTCCAAAAACAGGTGCCGTCCGCTAAAGCGGACTCGGTTTGTTCCCCTTCGGCCTTCCCAGCACTCCCGAGTCTGTGTGAGAACGCAGAAATCTAAACCGCGGTGGAACAATACCGTCTTTCTTGAGCCGCGGAGCGGCACCAGAATGTAGCCCCGGACGTCAGTCCGGGGTACAAAGTGTAGTAAATTCATAGCCCCACGGGCCGAAAGAACGTTCTCACACACACTCTTCCGTGCTGGGCTTTACTATATCGCCGCTATGCGGCTAATACGGGTTTGCTGCGCCTTCGCTGCGTTAAGCGAGAGCTCGTAGCCCTACGCCGCGGCTCACATTCTCATATCCCTTTTTGCGGCTGGAATTTTCCAGTCCCATTCAACTCTGGAACAGGTCGCCGGCAAGGTATTTGAAGCCCGAATCCACAGCGACTGTAGCGACCGTTTTTCCCGGACCTAGTTCGCGGGCCAGTCGCAGGGCGGCGACCACATTCAAGCCGGAGGAGGTGCCGGCAAAAATGCCTTCTTCGCGCGCCAGGCGGTGGGCCATCTGGCGCGCTTCCTTTTCTTCGACCGTGCGGGCTTCATCAAAGTCGCCATCCTGCAGGTGCTGGGGCCGAAAGCCGGCGGCGATGCCCTCCACGCGGTGTGGGCCTCCTTTGCCAGTGGTGAGCACCGGGGAAGACGCGGGCTCGAGAGCTATGATGCGGGCCTTGGAGCCACAGGCCTTCAGCGCGCGCGAGACGCCTACCAGCATGCCGGCGGTGCCGACCGCGGCGCAGAACGCGGCAAGGCCATCTCCCACCTGGTCGTAAAGCTCGCGGCCGATCGTCTTGTAGCCTTCAACTGCGTCCTGGTTCTGAAACTGGTTGCAGTAAAAAGAATTTGGTTCGCGCCCCAGCTTTTCCGCGGTATCTATCATCTTGCGAAACAGTTCGGGGGTGAGCTTGCCCTCATCGCTGGGGATGATGCGCAGGTCGGCGCCGAAAATTTTCATGGTCTGGAGCTTCTCGCGGGCAAAGCCGTCGGAGGAAACGGCGGTGAAAGGGTAGCCCTTGATGGAGCACACCAGGGCGAGAGAAGAACCGGTGCTCCCGCCGGTATATTCCACCACGCGCATGCCGGGACGCAGGGTGCCGCGCTTCTCCGCGCCCTCGATCATGGCCAGGGCCATGCGGTCCTTGTAGGAGCTGGTGGGATTGTAATACTCCAGTTTCACCACCACGTCGGCCATGTCCCTGGTGACAACTCGCTGCAGTTTGACCAGGGGCGTATTGCCGACGGCCTGGAGGACGGAATTTTTGAGCTGCGAGGGGCGCGTGAGCTGGCTGGCGGTAGTCAAGGGTTGTTTCCTTTCTGAAATGTAATGGTCAGGCGAAGGCGCGGCCCTCGACATGTAGCTGAGGAGATGGCCTCCAGCAGTTCAGCGCGGACGGATTCGGGAACGAAGGCAGCCTGTGCTGCATTACGCTGGCAGGCCCAGAACTCAGCCAGGCCCCAGCCGTGGTGGAGCTGCATGGTTTCAAACTCCTGGGTGACGGAACTGTCGGAGGTGGTGCGGGCGTCGGTGCTGATGGTGACGCGCAAACCCTGGCGCAGAAGCCGGGGCGCCGGATGACTGGCGAGGGAGGCGACGGCGCAGGTCTGCAGGTTAGATTTGGGACACATGTCGAGGGGAGTGCCGCGCTGGCACAATTCCTGCAGCAGCTGGGGCGGTTCCTCCACGCGCACGCCATGGCCAAGGCGCTCGGCATGCAGGAGGTCGAGGGCTTCGCGAACGCTGGCTGCGCCGGCCGCTTCTCCAGCATGAACCGTGCGGTGCAGGCCGGCCTGCTCGGCGAGTTCAAAAGCGGGGCGGTGGTTGGCGGCGCCGAAGCGGAGTTCATCCCCAGCCAGGTCGAGGGCGCAAACTTTGTCCATATTATTGGCGGCCAGGCGGGCCACCTGCAGGCTCAGTTCGACAGGATGATGGCGCAAGCAGCAGACGATGAGGCCGAAGCGGACGCCAAACTTCTTCTGGCCGGAGGCGAGGCCAGCGTGCACTGTGTCCAGCGCCTGCTGCATGGTGAGGCCACGGCGTGTGTGGTACTGCGGGGCAAAGCGGGCTTCGCCGTAAATCACGTTTTCCGCGGCCCAGGATTCCATCAGCTCTTCGGCCACGCGAAACAGGTCTTCGGGGCGCTGCAGGAGTTCAAGCGCGAAATCAATGCGGCGGAGGTAGTCGGCCAGGTCGAGGCAGACTTCGGGAGCGATCAGCGCCTGGCGCAATGAATCCGGGAGCGGCACGCCGGTAGCGAGGGCAATTTCACGAGCCGCCTCCAGGCGCAAGCAGCCGTCGAGGTGGCAGTGCAGTTCGAGCTTGGGGTGTGGGCGGAAGTCCATTGTTTCCTTTTCACCACAGAGGACACAGAGTACACAGAGACAACCAAGTCAAATAATGAATTTGCCAGAAGGCATACAAGGGTTCATAAACGACTAATGCAACTGCAGATCTGCAATACCGCACGCTAGACGCGAAGGCTTTTCAGATTGACTGAACGTCATGTCTCTTTGTCCTTTGTGTCCTCTGTGGTGAAATTCAAGCGGCCAGATCGGCTATGAAATCGCTGAACTGACTACGCTCTATGGCTGGCAAGTCACGAAATGCCCGCACAAACTGCTCAGTGCGGGTAGAGCCAAGACGGCGAGCGCCGGCGCGCAAGTAATCCAATACTTCGCCAATCTGGCGCACACCGCCCGCAGCCTTTACCTGGCAGCGGCCGGCCACCTCCTCGTACATTAGACGGACATCTTCAAGGGTGGCACCGCCGGCGGCATAAGCGGTTGCGGTCTTCACAAAGTCAGCGCCGGCTTCAACAATCCACTGGCAGGCGCGGCGCTTCTCTTCCTGAGTGAGATAGCAGTTTTCCAGGATCACCTTCACGATGCGGCCATCGGCGGCCCGGACCACGCCCTGAATGTCGGCCAGGAACACATCCTTCTCGC
>DATEGM010000084.1:0-26360 GCA_035280085.1 Terriglobales bacterium | reverse complement strand
ATCAGCCGGCGCTTGCGCAGCGTGCGGTGACGGTTCTTCCAAACGAAAGCCAGCGCGGAGAGGAACCTGCGGTCGCCCACCAGGGAGTAGCCGAGAATCGTCAGGTCGCGAAAAATGAGCGGCAGGAAAAGGCGCAGGCAGGTTCCGAGGGTCGCATTTTTTAAGCGCATCAGAAAACGGTTCTTAACCGAGTGCCAGTTGATGATCAGCGGCAATTGGCGAAAGCGCTCGGGAGTAACGCGTCGCTCGTGCCAGCCCACTGCCGCCGGCACGTAGAGGCATTTCCAGCCCAGCAATTGCGCCCGCCAGGCTAGGTCGGCATCTTCGCGATAGGCGAAGAAATCCTCGTCAAAGAATTCCCCTTCTATGGAAACGTCCTCCACCATGGCGCGGCGGTAGAGAGCAGCGGCGCCGGTAGCGCCGAACACATACTGCATCTGCTGGTATTGCCCCTGATCGCTCTCCTCACCACCGCGGTCAAAATGGCGCAGGCTGCGAGTGAAATAAATCCCGGTGGAATCAATGCGGGAGGTGAACTCCGGCTCGCCTCCGGGATTCCAGCGCAGCAGCTTGCCACACAGCGCTCCGGCGCGCTCGACGCGTTCCGCGGCCTGCAGGAGCTGGGAGAAGAAATCAGGGCTGAGCACCACATCGGCGTTCAGGCTGCACAGCCATTCGCCCCGCGCGCGACGAATGGCTTGGTTCTGGGCGGCGGCAAACCCCAGATTCTTTTGATTCAGAATCACCTGATATTTGGGAGGCTGCAGGCGGGCGAGGAGATCGCGCGTGCCGTCGCTGGAGGCGTTATCCACGATGACCACCTCCAGAGGGCCGCAGGTCTGCTTTTCCAGCGCCTGCAAACAGGCAGGCAGTACGCGGCAACTGTTGAAAGTGCAAATCAGCACTGAGATCATGGAGCAGACTTGAGCCTGGCAGCAGCGATTCTCGCACACAGCGGCGGTTAAGGAGAATTGGCTGCCATTCCCGCCATCTCAGAGCGAGCCTTCTCCCGGCTGGCTTCATGGGCCCTCTCCAGGAGCCATTCCAGGGAAGGAGTCGGCTTGCACACCAGGAAAATCTGATAGGCGAACAACGATCTCCACATTCTGATGAGCAGTTTGTTGACAAACAGCAGGAACCTGGACAGAACGTTATCGCCCAACGCCAGCGGAAAAGGCGCGGGCACACCCCGGATTTCCTCAATTATGTAGCCAGATTGCTCGAACAAGTTGCGCGCCGTACGAAAGGTGAAAAGGCGGGTGTGGGTGAGATCAAGAATTCCTCTTTTTCCATAATTGAACCGCCCCAGCGCGAGGCCCAGGCGAGTAACGAGGAAGCCGACGTTCCCAGTGCTGAAAATCACGGTCAGGTCGGTGCCCGTTCTGCGCGCCTGGCGCAAGGTGTCCAGCATCCGCTCCGGCGAACGCAAATGCTCGATTATGTCGAGCAGAAGAATGTAGTCAAAACGGCCGGCATCCACCGGGAACTCGCCGCGGTCGAGATCGCATTGGATGAACTCGTCCAGGTTGGCGTCTGGCTCCGCCTGGAACTTGTCAATGCCGGTCACGCGGCACTGCTTCTGTTTCAACGCGGGCGCTACGTATCCCCCGGCACAACCAATGTCGGCGACCGAGGAACCCGGCCGCACCCGCCGTAAAGCCAGGCTGTGCGGACTGTCAAAATGAAACTTGGAGCGATAGAGAGGATTGGCTTCCGTGGGAGGGTTTACGTCGAACTTGCGCTGGTAGAGGATGCTGAGATCCTGTGCCCGGCTCACGAGAGTGGTGCGGAGCACGTTGAAGGCATATTTCAGCCCCTTCACGTTACGGATTTCATCGCCGTAGTAGGTGGGAATGGGCAATTCTTTCAGGCGCCGGCGGGCGCGCAACAACTGGATGAGGATTTCGGTGTCAAAGTGATAGTCGTTGGTATTGCGCTCGAAGGGGAGGGCGGCCAGGGCGGCTACCGAATAGAGACGGTATCCGGAATGAAATTCACTCAGGGAGGAGCGCAGCAAGCGGTTCTGCAACCAGCTGAGAATTCTGTTTCCGGCAAACTTGTAGAGAGGCATGCCCTGCCGGAGCGCGCCCAAGCGCGTCGTCATGCGCGACCCAAGAACGGCATCGGCCTCGCGGGCGAGCAACGGCTGCAGCAGGTCCGGGAGGCACTCAGGCGCGTACTGGCCGTCACCGTGAATAAGGGCTACTACGTCGAAACCATTCTCGATGGCATAGTGAAAGCCGATCTTCTGGTTGCCGCCATAGCCCTGGCTCACCGGATTGTAAAGCACGGTAATCGGAAAACGAACGGTCTTGTTGTTCTGCGCGGCGCGTGCCCTGGCAAAGGTCTGGTCGGGCGAGCAATCGTCAATGATCAGGATTTCGGTGTCGTATTGCAGGAGCGACTGGGGAATGCGGGCTACTACTTTCTCGATGGTGTGCTCGGCGTTGTAGGCCACAACGAGAATGAGAATGCGCTTCTTGGAGGCGCCAGTTGCCGCACTGTTCCCATGTGGTACTGCTGTCATGGCGAAGAATCCATCCCAGGGAGCGGAATGTTATCACGGCGCGGAACAGCTCTCATGTTCTCACGCCCGTTTAGTCATGCCCGTTTGGGAGCGAGCCACCGATGCCGGACGTGTCTCAAATGGACGCGTGGGCTGACCCGGCGGCTAGCGCCGTTCTCCAGTGGGTGTACACATCCTTCATAGTATGGGACAGGGAATACTCCGGCTTCCAGCCGGTGTGGCGGCGCAGTTTGCGGTTGCTACCGTAGAGTCGTGGAGTCTCACCCATCCGCAAACGTTGCTGCTGAACCTCAACATGGAAGGGCCGGCGGCAGAATTTACGTAATAAGCGCACAATTTGGGCGATGGAGACGCCACGCCCGGAGGCGATATTGTAGGCGTCCCCCGACTGGCCATGCTCCAGCAGCAATTCGTAAGCAGAGACTACGTCGCGAACGTCCGAAAAGTCACGCTGCACCCGGGTGTTGCCCACCTGCAAGACGGGATGGCACAAACCAGCGTCAATTTTCGCCACCTGACGCGCCAAATCGGAGCACACATATTGCGGCGGCTGCCCCGGCCCGGTGTGGTTAAAGGGACGCGCTCGAACCACGTGCAAGTTCCAACTTCGGAAATACTGATAGCCCATTAAATCGGCAGCGGCTTTGCTGCCCGCGTACGGATTGTGGGGAGCGAGCGGCTGGTCTTCCGTAACAGGCAAGCGCGCCGCAGCCACATTGCCGTAACATTGTCCCGAGCCCACCAGCAAAACGCGTGCCTTGGGAGCCGACTCTCGCACAGCATCCAGGAGGTTCATGACTCCTCCCAGGTTCGTATTCCAGACATGCCGGGACTCCGTGAATGATTTTGTAACCGAGGAGAGGCCCGCAAGATGATAAACGCGCTGTGGCTGTGCGTGACGCAGAACCTCCGCGACATGGTTGCGTTCCCTCATGTCACAGGCGAGCAGTTCAACGCCGATCGGCAACTCCTCTGTGGGGGGGACGAGGTAGGTACCGAAAACTGTGTGCCTGCGACTTGCCAGGAGACGCACCAGGTACTGGCCCACAAATCCAGTAGCTCCTGTCACTAGGACTCGCATCAGGGGTGGGCGGCCACTGCCGCATACGTGGAAATGCCCTTTTCCAGCCGATAAATATCGTGATCCACCATCATCTCGACCAGTCCCGCGAATTTAACCTTTGGCTGCCAGCCCAGTTCTCGCCGGGCCTTCGCGGGATCGGCCCTGAGATGGTCCACCTCGGCGGGCCGGAAAAACGCGGTATCTACTTTCACAAATTCCTGGGAATTCAGACCCACAGATTTGAAAGCAACATCAACGAACTCAGCGACGGAGTGGGCCACGCCCGTGCCCACCACATAATCGTCAGGCTTTTGCTGCTGTAGCATCAGCCACATTGCACGCACGTAGTCGCCAGCAAATCCCCAATCGCGTTCTGCACGGAGATTGCCTAGGCGAAGTTCGCGTGTCCGCTGCAGCTTGATCTGCGCCACGCCCTGGCTAATCTTGCGGCTTACAAATTCGACTCCCCGGCGGGGTGACTCGTGGTTGAAGAGAATTCCGGAGCAGGCGAACAAACCGTAGCTCTCGCGGTAATTAACTGTTATGTGATGCCCGTAGACCTTGGCCACGCCATAGGGACTGCGCGGATGGAAGGGCGTGGCTTCAAATTGCGGACTTTGAATTGGCTTACCAAACATCTCGCTGCTCGAAGCCTGGTAAAAGCGGATGGTCGGGTCCACGGCGCGAATGGCCTCCAGCACCTGGGTCACTCCCAACGCGGTGAATTGACCGGTGAGCACAGGCTGATCCCAGGAGGTGGGAACGAAAGATTGCGCCGCTAGGTTATAAACCTCCTGCGGGCGGGCAGTTTTCAATGCGGCAATAAGCGAGCTCTGGTCCAGGAGGTCGGCCTGCAGAAAGCGAATTTGTTCCAACAGGTGGGAAATGCGGTCGCAGTTATCAATACTGCTGCGGCGGACAATTCCAAACACTTCATAACCCTGGGTAAGAAGAAACTCCGCAAGGTAAGAACCATCCTGACCGGTGATGCCGGTGATTAGTGCGCGCTTGCTCATAAGGCTGTTTCTGCGGCCTCCATGGGCTGGTGAAGAGGATGGATGATTGTATCGGGAAGCAACAGGCGAAGAAAATCAATTTCAACCTTTTTCAGGAGCCCAAATGGCTGGCGTATTGACCTCTCCGGCCTGTAAGATTTTCCAAACCAGATTTGTGGTCTGAGCTGGCGGCACCTCGATGGCAATTCCCTGGTGCGCTCAATAGTCAGGTGCGCTCTTTTTTGCGGATGATACTTAAAATCAACCACTTTGATTCGGGATCAGGAAATCCAATTGCAGCGGCTGCCTGGAGTTGTCGAAAAAAGAAGCAGCAAAGTCGAACCCAACGTTAGAGGCCATCATGTTTTCCGCAAGCTGCCACAGCTTGCAACCTTGGAGTACGTTTCGCAATTGGCTGATTCCATCTCGGCAGTTTTTTGCGCCGTATTTATGATCGAATACCAGGAGACATATCGCCCTACGGATTAAAGAGACAATTGCGAAGTGGAAAAAGCAATGACCATGCCAATGGTTTTATATAGAATTCACACCTGATGCGGATTCTGCTGATTGGCGCGGCGGGCCAACTGGGCCAGGACCTTCTCCCTCTGCTGCATCGAGTGGGTCACGAGGTCGTGCCTGTCACCCACGAACAACTGGAGATCTGTTCGCGGCAGGCGGTGCGAGAGGCTATGGCGTCAGCACGTCCGCAGTGCGTTATCAATACCGCCGCATTCCATCGCGTGGACGATTGCGAGGAGCAGGCGGAGAGGGCTTTCGCAGTGAATGTAATGGGGGTGCGCAACCTGGCCGAGGAGGCCGAAGAGGCTGGCGCAGCCCTGGTGCACTTCAGCACCGACTACGTTTTTGGCGGAGAGAAGAACAGTCCTTACCGGGAGACGGACCTGCCGCAACCGCTCTCAATATATGCCACGTCCAAGCTGGCGGGCGAATTCGCGGTTCGAGCGTACTGCTCGCGGCATTTTGTGATCCGTACTTGCGGGCTGTATGGAATGGGAGGCAGCCGGAGCAAGGGCGGGAACTTCGTTGAGGCCATGTTGCGCCTGGCGGCACAGAAGAGAACCATTAAGGTGGTCGCCGACCAGGTGGTGACCCCAACCTATACCGCCGACCTTGCTGAGCGCGTGCTGCCCCTTATCGAATCCCAGCGTTATGGCCTGTACCACATGACCAGCACGGGCCAGTGCTCCTGGCATGAATTCGCGGCGGAAGTGTTTCGTCAGGCCAAGATCGGCGCTGACCTCCACCCGACCGACAGCCGGAGTTTTGGCGCCAGGGCCCCTCGCCCAGCCTACTCAGTGCTCGACAATTGGCAGATGCGCGCCGCCTGCATTGAGGAGTTCCGCCCGTGGCCAGAAGCGCTGGCCGACTACATTCACCGGCGGCAAACGCTCTGATTGCGCCCTCAAGCACCTTCCACCCCGAACGGAGCTTCCGGCGAGGGCGAAAGGCATCCAGGTAACACTGGAGGTAACGCGGCAGCCATGCCAAAAACCGAAAGCGTGATTGACTGGCGATGCGATCGCGCCATTGGTAATCCACGTCTAGACGAGCCAGTTATGAATTTCAGAACGAGATGTATGCCTACGACGCCTCCATCTATTGCCCAGATCGACAAATTAAACGACTGCAGGTAGAGCTGCAAAAACCCGGACGTAACACACCCGTCGCTCTCACCTCTGATCACGGTGATGGATTTTGCGGAACATGGGTTGATGCCTCACGCCAACAGCTTGTATTGGCAACTGTTTCATACCCCTCCGATCCTCGTGGTCCCGGGAATTCCCACAAGGATCACCGTAGACCGGCCTGGTAGCTGGCGTGGCTGCCCGGTACGTTGCTGAGGCTCAGCGGAGGAAATGCAGGACCGCCTTTGTGTGTAATCATGGGGTACGTGAACAGTCCGGCTCGATATCACCCACCTCAAATTTCGTCGGAATTCTAACCAGCCACAGCAATGACATTAAACTGACTGTCATAAGGCACGCCATTCCTAGATCTGCCTTGCTGGTAACACTTTCGGCCGGACGCAACCTCCGAAATGCATCCGTAAGCGCAAATAACGGAAAGAGGAATAAGGCTTGAAAACCCAATAACACGTAGGTGAGATACGGGCTAACAGTTATCAGGCTGATGCTCAAAGCTGCAAACAACAGCAACTCCGTTCCAAACGAGCCTGCGTGGACAACCGTACTTCCTGGTATGTACATCAGAAGACACCACACCGCTAACGATACGCCTGATAATGAGAGTAACCGCTGCAACGATAGAATCAAGCGTAGCTTCTTTAGTTCTCGCGAACACACGCGTGCGTGTAAGAAAGCAGCAAACCCGAGATTAAGAACTCCAATCGTCTGGAAGAAGAAGAAGAAAACGCCAGCCTTGTACCACCGGAGCAGTCGCTTCGATTCTGAAGATCTCGTTGAGCGCGCTTCGCGCAAGTCATTCCACGGAGCCGGCCCGAAGAGCATTCTGACATTTTCAACTTTGTTGCTGGCGATCTTTGAAAGTGGAACTTTGGTGTACGCATCAAGAAGTGCCTCGTAAAATGTTCGTGAGTCGCGGTTAATCACGCCCGCCAAATGCCACTTCAGGAGCCTGTCGCCCGGTGGATCATACCATTTCTGGTACGCTCCCCACGGTAACAGAAGCAGGCACACAACGAGAATCCCCCAGGCAGACGAACGTAATTTCGGAACTTGTCCGCTCGCCAGCATTACGATTGCCAATGCGACAACGCTAAAAGCAACTCCACCGTGACTTAACATTGCCAGGGCGATGGCAGCACCCCCAATAATTGTGTCTGTCCGGGTACAATAAGCAGTTTTGCCCTCTGGAAATCGCAAAACCACCAGGGCAATAACAAAAAACGCGGCTGCAAGAAGTTTCGGCCAGACGAAAAACGTATTTAGAACGAAGAAGCCCGAAAAAATGCAAAATCCCACTGTGACGGCGACGGTCTTTCTATCCACACGCAGAGTTTGCAGCATCAGCCAGAGGGACGCGACCCACAGAGACTGCAAAAACGTTGCCAATATCTGATAATAGAGGCCGCTTTGCTCTTCAGACCACAAGGGCCGTTGAAGCAGCACAATAGCAGTCTGCAACGGAGGACGGTCGCTGCTCTTCCAGTCGGAAACCAAGAAGGGGCGAAAGGGCTTCGAATTGTATAAATCATCGGTAAGTCGGTAGGGAAGAACATTGTCGTCCGGCAGAGGCCAAACAAATCGCAGTTCGGCCTGAGTGCCAGGAACATCGGAACGCCGATACAGAAATCCAACCGCAGAACAAAATGTCGTAACCGCCATCGTGCAGGCAATACAGATCAGTAAACTTCGACACTGTGCCTTATCAATCGCCTGCCGGTGCGCATAGTAAAGAACGGCAGTGATGGCGATGGCGAAAATAACGCGAGCAGTCGTTGCACCGAGATGCGCACCGAGCAGGTAAGGCCAGAACGAAACGTAGCCTACAATCGCGCTCGTCACTAAAACAAGGGCGATAAAGCGGACTGAGTCGAGGCGACATCTTTTCCCGACCCAGCATGCAAAGGCGAGCCCCGGAATGAGAAAAATGGTTCCTTCGAGGCCAATCCTGAAGACCAAAAGAAGAGCTCGAAAGAATGACTCCACTAATCGGGAATGTACCCAATTACTACTGGCAGAGAATATAGCAAGAGCCACTCGAAATGCCTCAATGGTCCTGGTCCGAGCAACGCAGCCACGAACCGCGCCGCAAATCGCATCCCAGCATACGTACGTATCGTGAGACTAGAGCGGCACCACGAACCAACGGAACGGACCGGCTTGTGTTTGATGAAACTCCTCTCATGGCGGACTGATCCTTCGAGCTATCTGAATTCAACGGTGTTTTGGAGTAAATTGTGGCGAGGCCGAAATGCGTACACATACCATTTCACATAGCGCGGCAGCCACGCCCACAAGCGGAAGTGCGATTGACCGGAAGTGCGATCGCTCCAGTTGGCAGGCACTTCCGCCATGGGATAGCCGGCGAGAAAAGCTTTGACGGTAATCTCGAGATTCAATTCGAAGCCGCCCCGGCTTTCAATGGTGAACGAGCGCAACATATCGCTGTCGTACATTTTGAACGCATTGGTTGCGTCGTGAATGGGAATTCGGCGCAGCCAATGCAGGCTCAATCCGGCGGCGCGGGAGAGCAGCTTCTTTAACCAGGGGCCGCCTTGCTGGCCGCCACCCTTCATGTACCGGCTGCCCGCCACCAGTTTGCAGCCGCCTCGATAGAGGGCGAGCATCTCATCCACCTTGCCCAGGTCATCGGAAAGATCCGCCATGACCACCAAGACCGGACCATGTTCAACGCGCTGAAAACCCGTCCGGAGGGCGCCCACGACGCCGCGACCGAATTGGTTCTGCAGCAGCTGCAGGCGGCTCTCGCCTCCGGCCATAATTAGTTTCACTATGGGAACGGTATCATCTTCGGGAATATCGTAAATCACCAGAGCCGAGAATTCCGACCGCACCTGCCGGCACAGGCTCTCCCACACCGCGGAAAAGTTCGCGCCTTCGTTGTAAACAGGGATGATGATGGTCAGCGGTTCCATCTATGCCTTGCGCGCGATCACCAGGAACTGTTTGCCGAACAGCACCCATATTGGCGGCAGCCGCAGATAAATGCGGATTACGGACGCGGGCGGCGGGGTCTTTCCCTTCATGGTAAATGGCAAAAATCGCGGAATGACACGCTCCACCTGAAACCCGGTAATCTCCAGCGCCTCGGTAAGCGAGCGATCACTCAAGGGAAGAAAATGATCGAAAAAGTCCCAATAAACCTGATAGCAAAACCGAATGTTAGGGCCCATGGCGAGCATGCGTCCGCCGGGACGGAGCACGCGATAAATTTCGCGCAGGCAGTGCTGCAGGGCTTCCTTGGTGGGCAGGTGCTCGAAAAAATTACTGCTGAATACCACGTCGGTGGAAGCAGAGCCAATTTCCCAGGGCAGGGCGATGTCCTGGCTTATGACCATAACCTCCGGAGCCGCTTTCAGGGGAGATACTGGATTGAGATCAAGCGCAAACTTAGCTGCGGCGCGAATGTTGTTGATGAATTCACAGTAGCCGGCGCCCACGTCCACGACCACATCGGTGGGGCGCACCCAGCGCTGGAAAAAATCCTGCGTCAGCACGCGCCAGACCCTGTCCCGGCCTTGCTCGTCGCCGGCAAAGCGCTTCTCGTAAATCGTCTGCAATGTCTGGTGCATGCCTCGCCCTCAGATCTGCCCTACTTCAATCTGTCCGGCGACCCAGGGAATGACCTCGTCGAGCACGGTGCTAAGCGGGGTCAGGGCGCGGAAACCAAGTTGCTCGAGCGCCTTCTCCGTGTGCGGTGAACGCTCCTGCACGTCATACTTGTAGGGAGCATCGCTCACCCAGCGAAAAGGCTTGCTGGTTCCATGCACCTTGTTCCAGATAAGCCGGGCCAGTTCGAGAACGGTCGTGCGCACAGACGTGGACAGGTTGAAATCCTGGTTGATGGCCGCGGGATGCTCAATGCACAGCCGGATGCCTTCCGCTAGATCACCGCCATAGGTATAGTGCCGCACCTGGTTGCCGGACCCCAGCAAATGCAACGGGTCCTGCCCCTTCAGGATCTTCTGCACCAGGTCGGGCACGACGTGCGACATAGCGAGCTTCACGTTTCCGCTGGCGATATCGCGGTCGCGCAAAGCCCGCTTTTCACCCACTCCAACACAGTTGAACGGTCGGGCGATGGTGTAAGGTAACCGGTATTGCTCCCAGGCGCCTCGAGCAAAATATTCGGTGGCGAGTTTTTGAAATCCGTACGTGGACTGCGGCACCGGGCTGCGCCGCTCCGCGCCTTCCGGAGTGGGAAACTCGGTGGTAGATTCAAAAACCATGCTGGAAGAGAGAACCGTAATTTTCTGCAAGCGACAGTGCTGGCGAGCATAAATGGCGGCATCGAAAGCGGCGGCGGTGATGCGCTCGTTTTCCGCCAGCAGGTCGTAGGCGAATTCGTGGAAATAGGAAATTCCGCCGATCATGGCCGCGCCAGCCACAAAATGATCGCAGTCCGACAACAACTGCTTCAGCAGAGAAACGTCTTTGGCATCGCCCTTGACCTGGCGATAATGGGAATCACTGTCGTAGGATTTTCTGACTTCGCCGTACTTGCTGAAATTGTCCAGGCCGACCACCTCGTGGCCATGGCGGAGCAACTCCGCCACCAGGTACCCGCCGATGAACCCGGCCGAGCCAGTAACCAGAATCTTCATAAGGTTCAGGACTACCCTACCGAAGCGTTTGCCCCAACGTCCAGCCGAGTGGAATGGCTAGCCGGCCATACTCCCCAGACGTCCCACACCAGCTTGCCGGGGGGTATTTCCAAGCCGCGATAGAGGGCATGGGGCGCGCCTAAAATCAGGATATCGGCGTGTTCAACCGCCTCCTCCAGGGCAACCAGGGAAGGATCGGCGACGTAAGGGTCGGTGCACAAGACTTGTTTGGCCTCGACCTGAAGCAGCTTTTTGAGCTTGTACGACAAGCTGTCGCGGCGATCGTCGGATTCAGCCTTGAAGGCCATTCCAAGAATCGCGACCACGCGGTGCCGCAAATCGTGCTCGCGTAACTGGTTTACCAGAAAGTTGGGTAAGCCCTCGTTGATCAGCATTGCGGCGTGCCCGAGAAAGAAATTGTTGCTGGCGAAAGCAGCGAGTTGCAGGGTGTCCTTCAGGAGACAAGGCCCGGCGGCGAAGCCGGCGCGCGCAAAGCTGCGCATGCGCGGGTAGTCGCGGGTAACGGCATCGTGAATGCGGTAGAAGTCCAGGCCATAGCTCTCCGCCAGCATATAAAACTGGTTGGAGACAGCGAAATTCAAGTAGCGCCAGCTGTTGGTAAATAACTTGGCCAGCTCAGCCTCCAGGGGCTCGAGTTCGACAATGGCTGGGGTGATGCTGAGGAACAGCTGGCGGGCGCGCTCCCGCGCCTCCGGTTCGAAGGCGGCAACAATCTGCGGCAGCTTGGTCAATTCCTGGATAGCGTTGCCTTCGGTGATCCGCTCCGGGCAGAACGCAACCTGAATGGCTCGTCCGCTGGACTGAATGCGATCGTGAACCAGTTTGGTGATGCCCGGATAGACGGTGCTGCGCAGGATCAACAGAGACCCTGGCCGCATCTGCTCGGAAAGGGCATCCACCACGCGGTAGAGCTCGCCAACCGTGGGATTGAGGTGGTCATCCACGGGAGTTCCTACAACGGTGATGACGACATCGTTGTTCCGCAGACAAGAAGTTTCCAGCGTTGCCACCAATGTCTTGCCCACGACCTGGCGCAGCATGGCATCGGCGTCCACTTCCAGGAAGGGCATGCGCCCGCTGTTGACCGTGGCAACTTTGTCCGGATCAATATCGAGCAGGGTGACATCCGCCTTTCCCGTGCTGGCCAGGACGATACCCAGGGGCAAGCCGACATGGCCGCAGCCACCCACAATCGTCACTCTCGTACTGCGTTTCATACATTACCCTCATCATCACCCGAAGGCGCCGGGCAGATGTAGCTCGCTGGAGAAGTTCGTATGCATTTTACATCAGCGCGCCTCCCAAAATCGCTTGCGGAATTGGTACCGGATCTGGTGAGTGCCCTTGGCAGCGACATTGAACGGCCATCGAATGCCAGGCTCGACAGTTGCGTCGATGCAGAAAAGGCAGTTTGTCCCAGCCAAACCGGACCGCAAACGATCCGAGGTGACCACGATGCCGAATTCGCTCTCAGGCACTTCTCCGGCTTTGCGCAATTCCTCTTAATCTATTCATGCTGAGATTTAGCTTGAGATCTTGTTCTTAAGGAATACTGGCGGTCGTTCCTCAATGGGACGGTACTTTCCCCTTGCAGTAAAATCCATCAACGCGGGTGTTTGCGAAAGTCTATTACAGTCCCCGTTGGAGAGGTGTACGCACGAGACAAACGCAGCCCATACAGATGGCCTCACGATGGACGTTCGGCATCGTTGTCCTTGCATGCGCAGTGATGTTCATTTTGCGCAGGCCCGACAGTATCACTGATCCGCAGTTCTGGGCTGAAGACGGGTCTATCTTCTTTCGCCAACAATTAGTTAACGGCTGGTTGGCTGCAATAGCAACGCCGTATAGGGGCTACCTTCCCCTACTGCCTCGCTTATTTGCAGCGCCTGCTGCCATTTTTCCCATCGCGTTCGCCCCATTGGTTTACAACCTGTTCGCAATATTAATCGACTCTTTCTGCTGCGCATTATTTTTTCTGCCCCGGTTTCGCGTAATTATCGAATCGGATTTTCTGCGGCTCGCGTTATGCCTGCTTGCGGTGGGAGCTTTCAACACGACAGAGCTCGTTGGAACTCTCACCAACTCCATGTGGTATCTCACCGTGGCTGGAATTCTGTTGATGGTGCTACCACCGCGGGTGGACATTTGTTCCCGTTCTCGTGGTGGGGCCGCTTGGCTCTTCCTTGGCCTACTAATCGGAGCTTGTGCCCCAATGGTCGTGGTCGGCTTACCAATTGCCATTTACCATCTGGCCCGGAACTTCCGGCGAGGTGGTCTGGTCAGTTTTTCTATAGGGTCAGGCGCCCTGACACAAATTGTGTTTGCATCACTTTTATCGCGCGGCGTAGTTTTAGTCCACCCGGGCATTCGGGGCGTTGCCATAGCCATGGTAGTGGCATTTGCCTACAAGGTCATGCTGCAAGCACTTCTGGGTGCGACATGGGCATTCAAAATGGCGACTGCAAAGAAGGTCCTGTATGTGGAGTTGGCTCTCATTGCGGCTGTTGTTTGGATAATTTACCTGACGATCATATCGCGAGACAACATCTGGAAGGTATGGATACCAGTGTATTTCATCTTCGCTTCTATGGCTATACCTTTCATCGGCAGAGATGCAGCTCAGGGCTTCCTTAATCTCCGAACGGTAGAGCCACGTGGCGAAAGATATTTCCTCTTAGGATCCTGTATGTTTGCTTACCTCGTCGCCTACACACTCTGTCGCCTGGCTTCAAATCGCGGTCCGGTGCTCAAAACAGTTGCTCTGCTCGCGATTTTTGCAGGCGGACTATTCGGAAATTTTCATGCGGCGAGGTTTTACGATTTCCACTGGGAAGCAAATGCAAAGCGCATTGAAGAGTGGGTGCAATTGCGGCACGCTGGAAAGCGTGCGTCCCCTGTATCGGTACCCATTAACCCACCTGGGTGGCGCATTGATCTGCCTGGACTTTGAAGATTATGGATTTCTGCCTTTGAGCTTACGATTTCATAAACCTAGGAGGGCTGCAGGGGCTCAAAGATTTATGGATTCCAGTTGAACGCCCGTCGCCGGCCGCGATTCACATAAAGCTGAGTCAGGCGCAGATTCGCATCAAGGGCGCCTCCGCACCTTACTTTTTGACCAGTACCATCGTCCACCCGGGCGGATTGATCGGGATTACATATTGGGTGCCGCTGGGCAATGTCGAAAACCGTTCTGCGTACTGGCCGAAGTGCATATCGACGAAGGGGCGATCACGCCAGTCCCGGGAAATCCCAATACACATTGTAAGCGCCACCAGGCTAGCCGCCACTTTGAGTTTACGTGGCACCAAGTCACCGAATACCAGCCAAAACAGACTGGCCAGAAATGCCATCATAGGGAAAAACCAGTAACGCTGTGCGGCACCCGGCAGGTGGAGGACCGGCCAGCTTCCCATGGGCGACTTAAGCGCAGATGCGAAAACTGCCACGGAGAAGAGGATAAACAACTTCAGTTCCAACGGCCCGCGCGCGAGGGCATAGCTCATGGCTCCTGTCCCCAGCAGTACAACCAGCAGCAACAAAAAGAAGTACCAGCGTGGCTGCGGATCTGGCAGCCAAAGTCCAGTTTTGCCAAACAGGGCCGACAAGAATACCTGATGGCCGGCAATCCTGATAAATTGACGCCAGCTCGCACCTGAAGGCCCGAGCACGCGGACGCTGCCCAGAAAAGCGAGCAACTGAACGCAGGTGCCGCCCGCGAGCACTCCAAGCAGGCCGATTTCGTGCCGACTTGGTTTTTTGCAGTAGACGACGACTGCAAGCGGCAGTAGCAGAATGGAGAAAGGACCGGTCAACGCCAGAAGCAACATCACCGTGAAATCAAAAACGGCCCACGCGCGAGAAGTTGCGGGAGGGGCCAGCAAAACCATGCAAGCGAGCAAGGCCAAGTGCCACTGGGAGTTGGTCAAATTTGCATTTATCTCAGTGGTGTTCGGCAAGCCGACGTACACAAAACTGAGCAGCAGGCGGGTGGGCATGTTACCCACGAACATGTATCGCCTCGACAGAAATAAGCTGACCGGAAGTACCTGCACGACAATCGCCGAAACATTGAACAGCAGAGGGGCCTGGCGCATCGGTCCCCATTTCACAATAAGTGCCACTATGCGCTGCAGCGTCACCAAATATCCAACGCTCGTCATGAGCAAGGAATGGATTCCATAGCGATAGGCATCGGCGTACCACCGGGTTCCGTCCTCCGCCCAGAACTGCGCATGAAAAACAACTTCGGGGCGGCGTGATATCAGCACGGCGCATGCGGTCACAAACAGGGCGAGATGAAACCATGCACTTTCAAACCAGCGCGTGGACAATTCTTCGGAGCGTGACCGATGCTCAATCAGGCTTGCGGGCGCCGTCTTGAGTTGGTTGGACATTGTTTCCGACTTCACGACCCGGCTACCGGAATTCCCGAACCCCGCCAAAGCAATCTACCTGACGTAATAGTCAACAACCTTGCGCTAAACCAGCCGGCTGGTAGGGCGGCAGCAGTTCCGGCGCGATTTTTCGCAAGGGCAGATTCGTCCTATCCTTTCGAGACAGTATCGGCTCGGAAACCTGCCAGGCAATTGCCAATTCGGGGTCGTTCCACAAAACGCCGTGCTCATCCTCGGGGTGGTAAAAGTCCGTACATTTGTAGAGAAACTCCGCCGTTTCCGAGAGCACGATGAAGCCGTGTGCAAAACCGCGGGGAATCAGAATCTGCTGCTTGTTGGCGGCCGACAGGATCGCGCTCACCCAGTGGCCAAAATAAGGCGACCCCACACGGATATCCACGGCCACGTCCAGAACCTCGCCCTGCACCACTCGGCAAAGCTTCGCCTGTGGGTGCTTCAGCTGGTAATGCAAGCCGCGCAGCGTGTTCTTGCATGAGCGGGAATGGTTGTCTTGAACAAAGAGGTCGCTAATGCCCGCCTCCGCCATCTTTCCTTGATGGTAGCTTTCGAAGAACAATCCGCGGCCATCCTCGTGGACCTGCGGGCGGATGAGGAAGACACCGGGGATTTGGGTCTGGCTTACCTGCAAGCTACTCCGATGGCGGCGCTCAGGCCGTAACCGTTTTCATTGACTCGTCCCGTTTGGTGTAGTACCGGTCGTAATATTGCTGGTAGTCGCCGTTGCGCACATGCTGCAGCCAGGCGGCATTCAAGCAATACCAGGCAATCGTTTGCTGAATCCCCTGCTCCAGGTCCATGCGCGGCGACCAGCCCAGTTCCCGGGTGATTTTGGAACAGTCCAGGGCGTAGCGGCGGTCGTGACCGGGCCGGTCCACCACCTGGGTGATGAGGCTCTCCGGCTTATTCAGCGCGCGCAGAATACGCCGCACCATGCATAAATTAGGTTCCGTGTTGCCGGCTCCAATGTTGTAAATCTCGCCCTCGCGGCCACGTTCCAGCACCGCGACCAGCCCGCGACAGTGGTCCTCAACATAGAGCCAGTCGCGCTCTTGCAAGCCGTCGCCATAAATGGGAAGCGGCTTGTCCTCCAGGGCATTGGCGATCATGAGGGGAATGAATTTCTCCGGAAACTGATAAGGCCCGTAGTTGTTGGAAGCGCGGGTAATGATGCTGGGGAACCCGTAGGTCTTCACGAACGAGCGTACAAGCAAGTCAGAGGCGGCCTTGCTGGCAGAGTAGGGGCTGTTGGGCTGCAGGGGATAATTCTCGTCGGAAGCACGCCCTTGGGGAATGTCGCCGTAGACTTCGTCGGTGGAAACGTGCACAAAGCGGCGGGCCTTCAGTTCCCGGGCCACCTGCAGCAGCACCAGAGTGCCGCGCACGTTAGTTTCAATGATCGGGGCTGGCTCATAGATACTGCGGTCCACATGCGATTCGGCGGCGAAATGCACCACCGCGTCGCATCCTTCCATGGCGGCACGGACGCTGGCGCCGTCGCGGATATCGCCGCGAATAAAGCGGTAGCGCGCGTGCGAAGCCACCCTCTCCAGGTTCAGGAGATTGCCGGCGTAGGTTAGTGCGTCGTAGTTGACTACGCTGTAGCCCGTCGGTAAGGAGAGGAGGTGATGAACGAAATTGGAGCCGATAAATCCCGCTCCACCGGTCACAAAAACCTTCATTCCTGGGCCCCCGCCATGACCGATGTCTTACCCTGGGCTTCGGGCAGGGCAGCTTCGACCCTCAGCTTATTGGCTCCGGTAGTCGCGACCAAGTCCGTCGCGCGGCGCAGCGAGTCGAAGGTGCCCGCATCCGTCCACCAGCCCTCCAGCACACTGTGGGTCAGGGTGCCCTCTTCCAGGTACATGTTGTTAATGTCGGTAATTTCCAATTCTCCGCGCGCCGAGGGTTTGAGCTGACGGATCTTCTTAAAAACCGCATTGTCGTAAAAATAAATACCGGTCACCGCATAGGAAGACTTGGGACTCCGCGGCTTTTCCTCGATACGCACGATTTTTCCGTTTTCCATTGCAGGACAGCCGAAGCGCTCCGGATCGAGCACTTCTTTCAGAACAATGTGCGCTCCATGCCCCCGGGCGCGAAAACGTTCCGCAGCATCACAAACATTGTTCTCAATGATGTTATCGCCCAGAATCACACAAATGCTGTCCCCCTGGGCAAAGTGCTCGGCGATCCGCAGCGCGTCTGCAATGCCGCCTTCACCTTCCTGATAGCCGTAATTGAGTCCCTTCAGGCCGAAGTCCTTGCCGTTGGCCAGCAGGCGCAGAAAATCGCCCGCGCTGTGTCCGCCGGTGACAATGACTATGTCGTGAATGCCGATGTTGACCAGCGCCTGGATCGGATAAAAAACCATGGGCTGGTTGTAGACTGGAAGCAGGTGCTTGTTGGTCACGCGGGTCAGGGGATAAAGACGCGAACCGGTACCTCCCGCCAGAACTACACCTTTCATGCTCACTCCAGGACGCTTGGCTGGCGCGCGACGTTTGTGAACAGGCGTTAGCAGTTTAAATTTTCCTCGGCTGATGCGCAACCCCGCCGTCAACGTTTCCTGCGAATCTGAGGAGTAGGCCTGGTCTTGGGGCCAAGCGGCTACCAGGGTCACCCTAAGTCCAGCTCGAAATCCGTACGCCTGAGGGAGAGGTTAGGATTGTAGTATGGGTCATTTACAAGCAACTGTCCCCAACGCTGTTGCATGAATCGGACTTCGCCTGAATTGATGCCTTGTCCTCTGGATGCGGATTCGCAATGATACAGTTGCGCGAATGGCGTCCAGACGATGCGCAACCCCAGTTTACGCACGCGAAGGCAAAGATCCACATCGTTGTAGGCGGCTGCCAGGCGCTCATCGAATCCACCAACCCGTTCAAAGGTCTCGCGCCCGACCATCATGCAAGCGGCCGTTACGGCAGAATAGTTGCGTATGTTACAGCTCATTCCGAAACAGTGGCGGGTTTCAGGTGGCTGGCCGAGCAACACGTGGCCCGCCACCTGCACTGAACCTAAACCGAGCACAACACCTGCGTGTTGAATGGTTTTATTTGGGTAAAGCAGCTTGGCGCCAACAACACCGATGTCGGGCTGCTGACAAAATTCCAACATGGATTCAATCCAGTCTGGCGAGATAACCTCCGTGTCGTTGTTCAGAAACAGCAGATACTTGCCAGCGCTCTGTTGCACTCCATAATTATTTAATTTCGAGAAATTGAAGGGTCCTTCCGCTCGGAGCACGCGATGTTTGATGGAGTGAAGGTAGTCTCGCGTTTCCGCTGTGGCACTGTCATTATCCACGATCACGATTTCATAATTCCGGTAGGTACTGCGCCTCTCAATAGCAGCAATGCACTTCCGTAATAGCTCGACCCTATCGCGCGTTGGGATGATGATGGAGACGAGCTGATGATCACGCAGGGCAAATCGCACACGGTAGTGTCCACGCCATTGCCCATCCAATACTTCGGCCACGTAGCCCCGTCGAGCAGTGTGCTCGGCCAGGGCGCGCTTTGCTGCTTCATAGGCATAAGGCTTCGCGCCTCTCGCGCTAGCGACCGAGGAGGGCGCCTTGCGCCAGTGGTACAGAATTTTCGGCAGGTGAAATATATTCGTTGTTCGTTCTGTAGCGCGCAGAGCTAAGTCATAGTCTTGACTGCCATCAAATCCCCGGCGGAAGCCACCAATGGAATCCACCAACTGCTTGCGATAGATGCTCAAATGGCATGTATACATGCAAGAAAGCATCAATTCTGGCGACCAATCGGGTTTGAAGAAGGGATCCGAGCGCTCACCATTTGGCTCCAGCTTATCTTCGTCGGAGTATATGAAATCAGCAGTTTCGTGCTCTTGCAGAAATCGCACAACTTCGTATAGGGCGTCCGGGGTGAACTCGTCATCATGGTCGAGAAAGGCCACAAACTCACCCGTCGCGAGTTCCAATGCCTTGTTTGAAGCTGCAACAATGCCGCCACTGTTTGGCGAGAAAACAACTTTGATGCGGTCGTCCGATTGAGCCGCTTCTTCCAACAACCGCCCCACGTGAACCTCAGTGCTTCCGTCGTCGCAAATGCAGAGCTCCCAGTAGGGATAGTACTGGCTCCGAACTGACGCAATTGCCTTCTCAAGGTATTCTTGGGGCGTATTGTGAACAGGCATTACGACGCTGATTATGGGCCTGCTGCGGAATTGCGCGATTTCCACTTGAGCTTTCTGTGGCGGGATGCGCCTTTCTCGCGCCTTAATCCAACTCTGATATGTAATCCGATGCTTCGGTCGAACGAAGGTAGTAAAGTTGGACCGTAACAGGTTCCTGAGATCTCGGTAGTGGTTGAGCACGCGCCATCCGCGACTGTTCAGTACCGCCTTCAATGTTTCCTCTGTCTGAATCAAGCTTTCGCTTGTGTTCCTCAACGCCTCCTCGGCCACATCCACCTTGCGTTGCATTTCTGCGATATTCGCATCCTTGCTACGCAAACTTGCCTCGAGTTCAAGTCGCCGATCGTTCAGGCGTAGCAGTTCCAGCTTGCGGGTTATGGCCAGAGCAGATGCAAACACCACGTCATTGCTGGGTCGCGCGCAACGCTGAACAACAAAAGCCTGTGGGGAAATGACACTGACATCACGGTTATGGTCTACTTCAAACCCGCAGTCGGCGAAAATACGTAACCAATGCAGGATTGGACGAACAGTAACATGCGTGGGTTCATCGCAATCGTCGGGAGTCGATGAGAACACGATTACGCGAGAGTGCTTAGTCATGTCCTGGATAGCAGTGCGGCCTTCTTCCTCTGAGACATGCTCCAAGACCTCGATGCACGTGATCAGGTCGTACTCTTCTTGAATGGCGCCATCGAGCGACGCTACTCGGCAAAAGGGCCGCATATCAGCCCGCACTTCGCTGATCGCGTACTCTGAAATATCGAACCCCCAGGCCTCCACGCCACGGTCGCGTAGAGCTTCGACCAAGAACCCCTTAGCGCAGCCCACATCCAGCGCGCGCGTGGGTCTGAACTCCCTGACGATCCACTCAGCAATGTTGCCGAAAAATTTGGCCCAGTGGGGATTTGACCGGTCGTAGGGTGGACCGCAATGGGTTCGGTAATATTCCCTGTTGTATTGGCTACCCAGCCGATTTGCAGAAATTGATGTACTCACGAGCAAAAGTCAGCACAAAGCTGGTCCTTGAACGTTAGCTTCCAAAGCAGCATACATGATGAAATCGCGGACTGACAACATGAACTGGCACTATCCAGTGGCGCGCGGAACCCAGCCATTGGCCGGAAGTTAATCGGCCCGGGAGTTGGAGGCTTTCTGACGTTTGATACGGAGGAAGGTCCTGCCCTGGAGCGCAAACCCCTTGAACGGCATCTGCGGCTTTCCCGCAAGCCCATCTCCTGGGGATGATCCTGGTTTGACAGCATCCTGGTTTGACAGCCACAAAAGCGGGGGGATATAAGCAATACTGATATCCGAAAGCATTCATCTTGTGATATTTGAACTGGTCCGCGACACCTATCTTTACCGGGAGCTGATTTGGGCGCTGGCGCTGAAGGAATTGCGCGTCCGCTACAAGCGCTCCGCCTTGGGGTTTTGCTGGGCACTGCTGAACCCTTTGCTCATGATGATCATTCTGACCCTTGTGTTTGGCACAATGATGCGCTTTTCCATTGATCACTATGCCATCTTCCTGCTCAGCATGCTGCTGCCCTGGACCTTCTTCTCCCAGGCGCTCGCCTACGGGGTGGAATCCGTGGTGGGAAATGCGGAACTGCTGAAGAAAGTGCGGGTCGCCAAGATGGTGTTTCCCCTCTCCGCCGTGCTGGCCAACATCATTAATTTTCTGCTTTCCCTGCTGCCTCTGGCCCTGTTGATTGTCCTGCTGCGTTTCCCCCTTCATTGGACGTGGATCTATCTGCCCATCCCCATGGTCGGTCTATTTCTTTTCACCCTGGGCACTTGTTTCTTTTTTGCAACTATTAACGTCTTCTTTCGTGACGTCAGCCATATTGTACAGATTATCCTCTCCGCCTGGTTCTACCTGTCCCCCATCATTTACTCTCTGGAGTTTATTCCCCACAAGTATCGTTTCTTCTTTCGCTTGAATCCCCTGTTATACGTGCTGAATGGATTCCGACTCAGCATCTATTACGGTCTTCTGCCCTCGCCGCAGTCGGTGGCGATGTCGCTGGCCTGCGGAATTGGAGCGGTGATTATCGGCTTTGGGTTCTTCCGCCGTTATCAGGACAGCTTCGTATATTATGTTTAATTCCCCATGAATGGCTTGGCCGTACAGTTCACCGACGTGGTGCAGCGCTTCCGTCTTATTCACGAGCGCCCGGACACGCTGCGCGAATTTGTCGCCGGTTTACACCAGCGGCCCAAGCGCACGACTTACCACGACTTTGAAGCCGTAAAGCACGTATCATTTCAGATTTCCCATGGCGCCAGGGTTGGCATCATTGGCCGCAACGGTTCGGGCAAGAGCACACTCCTGAAAATCATCGCCGGTGTCTACAAGCCGAGCGCTGGTCAGGTCAAGGTCTTCGGCAGCATCGCGCCGCTCATCGAACTGGGTGCCGGCTTCCATCACGAACTCACCGGCCGGGAAAACATCGTGATCAACGGCCTGCTGCTCGGTCTCAGTAAACGGCAGATCCGCGGCCTGGAACAGCAGATCATTGATTTCGCCGAAATCGGCGAATTCATTGATGCCCCTGTCAAACAGTATTCCTCTGGCATGTATATGCGGGTGGCTTTCGCGGTTGCCACGGCGGTTGATCCCGATATTCTTCTGGTGGATGAAATCCTGGCCGTCGGCGATGCCGGCTTTCGCGCCAAGTGTTTCGATCGCATTGCCAGTTTCCACGAACGTGGTAAGACCATCATCCTGGTTTCTCACGACTCCGGTCAGATCCGCGAATTCTGCGACCGTGTTCTGCTTCTGCACCGCGGGGAACTCATAGCCGACACCTCGCCAGAGGAAGCGCTGGCCCGCTATGACGAATTGACCGCCCACTCACACGTCCTGGTGGCGCCCGGGCCCGTGGTACCCGGCACGTGATTCAGGAGATATACCGCGATGGAAGCGGGTGTGAGCCCCTCGGCGTAGATCCGAGGCAAATTGAGAAATCTTCGTGTTCCAGAATCTCTTCCCGCGGCGGCAAGGCCACGTCTATTCCATGGGACGCTCTCCTACTGTCTTTCAAAGGCGCCCGCGCACGCGCGCTGTTAGAATACCTGCGACACTTCTCGTTCCACTGTCACTTGCGGAGCAAACCCGCCTGGCAGGACCGGCAATGAAGATCGCCATTCTGGGCACTCGCGGTATCCCCGCGCGCTACGGGGGGTTCGAGACTTTGGCGGAGCAACTGGCCAACCGCCTGGCTGAGCGCGGACACCTGGTCACAGTTTATTGCCGCCGTCCTTTTACTCGCCCTGACGATGTTCTGCGCCCAGGCGTGAAGCGCGTCATCCTGCCCACCATTTCCCGCAAGCACTTTGACACCATCTTCAACACATTTCTCTCTGTGTTTCATGTCGGCTTCAGCGATGCTGATGCTGTTCTGATGTGCAACGTGGGCAACAGTCCCCTGGCGTGGATCCCGCGCCTCTTCGGCAAGCCCACAGCTCTGCACGTGGACGGCCTGGATCGCAAGCGCAAGAAGTGGGGATGGTTCGCCCGACAATATTTGCTGGTGTGCGAGTTGCTTTCGGCCTACACCCCCACTCGCCTGCTTACGGATGCGGTTGCTATCCGTGATTATTATTTGAAACGCTACGGCAGGGATTCCGCCATGATCGCCTATGGTGCCGAGGTGCCGCAACTTCCGCAGGTGCCCTGGCACGAGCACGATTTTGATGTTCCCCAGAGCCGTTACATTCTGTATGTGTGCCGTCTCGAGCCCGAGAACAATCCCGAACTGGTAATCCGGGCTTACGCCAGGCTGCAAACAGATTGGCCACTGGTGGTGGTGGGCGACAACAAGTACACGCCCGGCTATGTTGATCGCCTCAAGGCGCTGGCGGGACCGAATGTCCGCTTTGTGGGCGCCGTGTATGGCTCCCGCTATTGGGAACTGCAGAATAATGCCGGCCTGTTCGTGTCCGCGTTTGAGGTAGGCGGCATCCATCCTTCGCTGGTGGAAGCCATGGCCGCGGGCAATACCCTGCTTTACCTGGATACAAAAGAGAACCGCGAGGCGGTAGGCGATTGCGGCCTCGCTTTTCACTCGAACGTGGACGAACTCGCTTCGGCCATGCAGCGGCTGTTGGACTCGCCCAAATTACGCGGGGAACTCGCCCGCAAAGCCCTGGCTCGGGCTGCCGAACTCTATTCCTGGGAAAGGATTGTGGACCAGTACGAGCGGCTATTCGGCGAACTTGCTGAAATCGGCCCCGCAAAAACCGATCTGAAAGTGGACAGCTCGGGGGAAAGAGATGTTGTCTGAAGCTTCCACTCAGTTGGGAACGTAACCTAGCGCCTTCAGGTAGTCGTTCATTCTTTGCCGCTCGGCGGCATCCTGTTTTCGAAGCGGCTGGCCCGCCGTGCCGGAATTTAGTCCCGGCTGTTCAGCTTTTCCCGCGACTTCACGCTGTAATTCTCCCCTGAGCATCTGGGCAACGGCTGAACTGGCCGCGGCAAGATTGTAAGCTTCGGTCTTATCCTCGCCGCGGTCGTAGAGTTCCTCCCCCTTCGGGCCGCCGGCAATCAAATGCCACCTCGATGTGACGACCGATAGCAGAGCACCGGTGCGATTAGGTGCATTCGCATCCTGGTACATCTGGGCCAATTCGGATATGGGATCAGGCCAGACGGACTGCCCTGCGCCGGTCCACCCCAAGTTCATTGCCGGCCCCGGAAACGGTTGCCTGGAGCCGCCCGTCAGCGACAGCAGGGTGGGCGCCAGCCACATTGATGACGCCGGGTGCTCCACCACCATTCCCGCGGGTATGCCGGGGCCCACCATGATCAGCGGCACATGGATCAGTTCGCGATACAGGCTGTTTCCGTGGGACATCAGCCCATGCTCGCCAAAGCCATCGCCGTGGTCGGAGGTGAACACCACGATGGTGTTGCTCATCAATTGTCGCTTTTGTAGCGCCTGCACGAGCCCCGCAATCTGTCCGTCCAGGCAATAGATAGAGGCGTCGTAGGCATCCATTTCGTTCTGTATTTCCGCTGGACTAAGGTGATCCATGCGCGGATTACCGAGAAAAACCTGGCCCGGCGGCCGCGCCAGTTTAGAAAAGCGATGAAAGCAATTCGCGGGGGGGAGGTAGGACTCATGTACGTCCATAAAGTTAGCGACGACAAAAAATGGGCCGCTGCCGCGATCAAGCCAATGCAGTATGTGCCGGTTGATGTCTTCTGCCGGCGCACGTCCGACAGCGTTCCTTAAAATCTGCAATTTCAATAGTACGTTCTGGATTCGCTGCCCCAGATTGGTTTGGGCAGCCGCGCTGATCACGGAATTAAAATCTTCAAAGTGAATGAACCCACGGCCAAAACCGAGGCGACGCGCGAAGAACCACCAGTTGGCTGAGAAAGCGGCTGTGCGGTAACCGCGCCGCCGAAAAGCTTCCGCCAGGGTGGGCATCCTCTGGTCTACGGAGCGGTCGGGCCGGTCAGCTCCGGTTTCGTGCGGCAAGCGCCCCGTCAGGATCGAGGCGTGGGAGGGTAAGGTCCACGACGCTGCTGCTATGGCGTTCTGAAACAGCACGCCCTGGCTCGCCAGCTTGCTAACATTAGGGCTGGTCTCGCGCCTGTAGCCGTAAGTGGAGAGATGATCCGCCCGCAAGGCGTCCACAATGATCACCAGCACGTTGGGTGCGTGATTCGCGCCTGATACTGCCGCCAATTCCTGCCGTTCCCGCAATGCTCGCCGCGCCGGCGGCACTCCTGTGTAGAACAGCGCAAACACTGCGATACAGATTACGGTTTTGCGCTGCATTCCCTGCCATCCTGCAGAGAATTTCCAGGCAGCCAGCGCCACACACCCGGCCAGGGCCAGCGCGACCACACGCATCAACACGCGTTCACTGTGGTCTCCTACCCCCACGGTGGCGCAATCGTAGAAGGCCACTAGAGCCAACACCAGGTTCACACCGGCAAACAAGTCGCGCCACCGCACAATTCGCGCCAGGGGCGCAAACACCAACCCGAGCATCAGGAAGACAGCGCAGGCGAAAAGGACGGCGATCCACGGCAGGTCAGGATTACGCAGCAAGGGATAGCGGTAGTAGGCGGCTCCTTCCAGGAGTCCCGCCAGCAACCCCCACCACGCGGAACAGATTAGTACGGCTACGTACGGGGATCGGAACTCTATGGTGCACCCTCGTCAACAAGCCGGTTGCAGTCGCAACTGAAACCGTCAATCTCTCACAGATCGAACAAAACATAACAGTTGTACGCTAAAAAGGGCAAATCGAGCGCGGCCTCCAAATTTTGGCCGGCTTTGACCAGACATACAGTTTCGGCGCACTCCCGCCTTTCGTCTGGCCAATTCGGGCCCTGTTTACAGGCACATACCCCTGGTCTACTGGCCGTATTCTCCCGGCCACATTTGTCGTATGCTAGAAGCTCTCAACCAGGGCGAGACTGAGGACAAGAATGTTTTCCCGCCGCTCGCGGCTCATGCGCGCCACTTGTGTGGTCAATGATCTGCTCGCGACAGCGGTGTCCTTTCTGCTTGCCTATGGTATTCGCGTGTGGGCAGGGCAGAGCCACTGGTTCGGCCTGCACGGTATTTACCCCTTTTCCGCTTATCTGCCGGTTTTCGGGGCCATTGTCGTACTGATCCCCCTCCTGGGATACCTGCTCAATGCCTACCAGCAGGTGGAACTGAAGCGCCCTCGCGACATCGCCACTGACGCGGTCAAGATGGTCGCCCTCGGAATGCTGGCGCTGTTTACCGGCATGTTCTTCTTCCAAAGCCAGTACGTCAGCCGCGGCCTGCTGCTGGTTTTTGTGGCTCTGCAATTTCTCCTTCTGGCAGGCAGCCGCTGGACGCTCTTGGCCGCCGGCGCCTGGCTG
>DATEGM010000083.1:0-2180 GCA_035280085.1 Terriglobales bacterium | reverse complement strand
GCCTTCCACCATGTCTGCCATTTGCAGCCCCAGAAGATGGAGAAGGCCAGAACCCACATGAAGCACCACGGCGCCATCCGCAAGCGAAGCAGGATTGTGATGGCCGGAAGAATGGCCAAAGGTATCCACGCGGGCCAGGTGGCTCTCGTCCAACTTCCAGGAGAGGTTTGCCTAGCACTCACCACTGATGTAGTGCTCATCGTTCCATCCCGCAATTCGAACCGCCGTTCTCAGAGCTTCGGCCAAGGGCGCAACTGGAACAATGACGGTGATCAGCCACCCACTCGTACACCACGCGCAGCAGCGACCGCATGCCGGGTAGCTTGGCAGCGGCGTGAACCGGCCAGGCCCACCAGATTTTTGCTGCCAGGAACGTGACTGCCTGCGCTCCACCCAGGACTTCGCCTTCGGCTGTGAGCACCCGCATTTCCTGCAGCAGAAGGTTGGGCGCCAGACCGAGAAGTGTCGCCACCCGCGGATCTTGCAAAGGCGCCAAGCCAAAGCCACGCTTCTCCAGGGTGGAGCGGAAGCGGCGCGCCAGGGAGCGGCAGAACTCGCACTCGCCGTCGTAGAAAACCCAGCTGGCGGCCCGGGGTCCTTTTCTATCGGTTATTTCTGAAATGAGAGAAATCATGGTTCACCAAAAAAGGCGGCTATTCCGCCGCCCCCAGCCTCGCTACGCCTCCGAGCGCATATGCAGCAGCTTGCGGATGCCGCCCCGCAACTTGGCCAGCCGCTTCATGGCGCTGGGCGAGAGCTCGCGAAATTCCTCGAACAGGCCGCTCATGGTGCTGATGAACTCGAGCATCTCCGACATCCTCTCCCGGGCATAAACTTCATCGCCTTCTCCGCCCTTGCCGGCCTCCGCCAGGCACTCGCGCACGACCGCAACTGTCGGGTCAAATTCGCGCCGCTTGCGCTCTTCCACGATGATGTGGAACATTTCCCAAACGTCCTTCAAGGATTCAAAATGCTGGCGGCGGTCGCCGAGGACGGACACACTGCGCACGATGCGCCACCCCTGCAGTTCGCGCAGACTGGTGCTGACGTTGGAGCGGGCTACGGAAAGCGTGCGGGAGATTTCCTCCGCCTCCAGCGGGCGCGGCGAAAGGAAGAGCAGGGCGTGGATCTGGGCCACGGTGCGGTTTACGCTCCAGCGCGTGCCCATTTCTCCCCAATGCAGAATGAACTTTTGGGAAGCGGGCGAAAGTAGCGATTTCGAGGTTTCCGTCATTTCAGTCTATACAGAAAATACGGTAATTATTGACCATTGTCAAGATTGGGACTCCAAAACACACTGATTCAATGACTTAGCAGGCCTGGAAAACAGGCGGTGGGTCAGGCGGCATTGCCGGAGTTCGGGCTAGGCAGGTGCAAGCCGCACTCGGTTTTGGCAAGACCCGGCCAGCGGCCGGCGCGCGCGTCCTCCCCCAGCAAGATGGCGCGCGTGCAGTGGGTGCAGCCAATGCTGGGGTAACCCCGGTCGTGGAGTTCGTTGTAGGGCACATCGTTTTTGCGGATGTAATCCCAAACGGCGTCAGCGCTCCAGTCTGCCAGAGGATTTATCTTCACCAGGCCAAACTTTGCGTCCCACTCCAGTTTGCGGGCATTCGACCGCGTGGCGGTCTGGTCGCGGCGGATGCTGGTAATCCAGCCGCGCAATTCCGCCAGCTTTTGCCGTAGCGGCTCCACTTTGCGCAAACCGCAGCACTGGTCGGGGTCCCGCTTCCACAGCGCCACGCCATGGACTCGCTCCTGTTCTGTCGGTGACAGCACAGGTCGCACCTTCTCAATCGCGACCCCGTAGCGCTCTTCCACTTCGGCCATCAGCCTGTGAGTTTCCGGAAAGAGGAAGCCGGTATCAATCGTGATCAGCCGAAAGCGCCTCTGGATGCTTGCTGCCATGTCTATCAGCACCATACCTTCCGGCCCAAAAGCGGAGACGAGCGCGACCTCGCTCCCCAACCTGTCGAACGCCCAGCGCAACGCCACCTCGGCGTTCCATGTCTCCGCTGCCGGCTGCACCGCCCGCACTTCATCCTTCATCACGTCAACTCCCCGCTTATTCGCAGGATCTCCTGCCTTGTGAGCCAGTCGGTTCCCTATATGACGGGCTATTATTGACAACTGCCAATTTCGAAAGACTCGTATCAGGGCACGTCTTCAGACGTGCCGAAACC
>DATEGM010000082.1:0-3482 GCA_035280085.1 Terriglobales bacterium | reverse complement strand
GTCGCTGAGCAGGGCGTAGCGCTGCGCCAGTTCGTTATAGCGGTAGCGCTGGGCGAAGTTGAGCCGTTGCCCGTCGCAATAGCCGTCGCTCAGCTTGCGGATGGCGTTGGTGACGCGCCATTCAGTGTCGGCGGGAGGCCGCTTGGTAGGGTTGTTGAAATAGATTTCGTACTCGATTTTGAGTCGCCGCAGGTTGATTTCTATCTGGTTCAGTTCTTCGTCAGCCGTCACGAATCACCTCAAACCGCGGCGCCACACGGGTCCCGAGCACAATAGTGCGGCAAACAAGGGAAAACGCAATGTAACACAGGTGATAGGGGCAGAAACGGGGTGGGGGCGAGGGTCAGGTTACGAAGGTCATACCAGGGCAGCTGTTTTGGGCAGCGAACCTGTGTCCAGCAGCCAACATCCAACCGGGAATCGGCAGCGTTCGGCCGACAGGACGTGGAAACCCAGGCTCGGAGCAGAAGATGAGCAAGAAAGTGGCAGTCATTCTCGCGGATCACCACCAGGTAGTGCGCGATTCCATCGCCGCGCTGCTGGGAACCCAGCCGGATATCGCGGTGGTGGCGTCCGCGGCCAATGGCAACCAGGTGGTGGATCTGGTGAAAAGGCACCGTCCAGACGTCCTGGTTCTGGAACTGGACTTACCCGAAAGCAGCGGCTTTGAGGTGCTACGCAGCCTGGGTCAAGCAGGCCTTTCCATCCCCACTCTCATCCTTACGGGCTCCGACAATGAAGTGGATTACGTGCAGGCGGTGCGTCTGGGAGCAAGCGGGCTGGTGTTGAAGCGCGACAGCCCGGAAAAACTTTTTCATGCCATCCGCTGCGTGGCCGCGGGACAACTCGCCTTCTCCAATGAAATTGCTCAGCAGGTGGTGAACTGGATGGCGGGGGAACGGGTGCGGCCCGCGGTGCGAGGCCTGCACCGGCTTTCCGAGCGGGAACACATGGTGGCGTTGCTGGTAACGCGCGGCCTGCGTAATCGCGAAATCGCCGCCGAATTGCACATCAGCGAGAATACGGTGAAGCGCCATCTGCAGAGCATCTTCAGCAAAACCGGCGCCCATGACCGGGTAGAACTGGCGGCCCTGGCCGCGGAGCAGAAGGCGGAAGCAGCGTAAGTAACAGCGCTCTTAGCTATTGGCGGTTAGCTCTTGGCTCAATTCTCTACGGAGTGCGGTTAAGCAGCTTCGGTAATTAGCGGGCAGGCCCAGCTAAAGGCTAAGAGCTAAAAAGCCAGTAGCTATTTCCCCGCTGTGGCGGCCATTTTCTTCACCATGGCCAGCACGAGTTTGCGGTCACTCTCATTCAGGGAAGAAGAGTAGCGGCGAATCTGGGTGAGGAAGCGGACCTCGTCGTCGGTCAGTTGAGGCGCGGGCTTGGAGCCGTTGTCGTGGTTGGAATCGCTGAAGAACTGCGAGAGCGGGACCTCCATTGCGGTGGCTATCTTGGCCAAAGTGTCGAGGGACGGAATGGTGTGCCCATTCTCCACGCGCGACAGATAGCAGCGCAGTAAACCAGTGCGCTTTTCGATGTCACCTTGCGACATGCCTTTATGTAGCCGAAGGTTGCGAATCGTCTCGCCGATATTCATGGTGGGCAGCAGCCTGAAAAGTGTCTTGAGGGTGAGTGCATAGTAACCAGAGTAGTACGGTCTGGCAAGCAGAATTTAAAAAAGTAGTCAGCAGGCAGAGTCGGGCGGCAGCCGGTGCTGGGTCAAATTCAGCGCAGGTATCTGTGAGATATATTCCATCTCCTTATGACCCATCCCTCACGCCTGTCATGTTGAGCGAGGGCGTATGCCCGAGTCGAAACAACGCTACTACGGTGGTCAAGCCAAGGAAGACCAAAGGAGTCTCGGTATATTCAACAACATCAGGATTAGGAGCTAGAACTCCCTGATGCGATTGTATTGGTGCAATGGGCGCAGGGTTCCTTCGATTCCGCAGGCCCGATTCGCCAGCGAATCGGCCTGCTGCGCTCAGGATGACAGCCGTGTATTGGGTTTCCCCAACCTAGCGTGAGGCCGCCAGTTACTTTTTCAGGTTGGCGGCGAGAAACTCTACCGTGCGGTTCCAGGCGTCGGCGGCATCGGCGGGGCGGTAGCCGGCCTTGTTGTTGGGGTTTTCGAAGGCGTGGCCGGCGCTGGGATAAATAGTGAGGTCAATCTTCTTACCCATCTGCTTCAAATCATGTTCAAATTTTTGTACGTCGGCAGGCGGAATGCCTTTATCCTGCGCGGCGAACAGCCCAAGGATGGGGGCGTGAATCTGCTGCAGGCGGGCGGGATCGGTGGCCAGGTGGCCGTAGTTGATGACGTCGGCAGCCAGCGTGGGATCGGCAATGGCCAGGTCCAGCGAATAGCCGCCGCCCATGCACCAGCCGATGGAGCCAATCTTGGCCGGGTTAACGTTCTTCAGCGATTTCAAGTACTGCACCGCCGCCAGCAAGTCGCGGTTGGCGCGATCTTCCGGCAAGCCGCGCATCAGTTCGTGGGCCACTTCCGGGCTGTCCGTGGCCTTGCCACGATACAGGTCAACCGCCAGCGTGACGTAGCCCTGCTCGGAAAGCTTGGCCGCCTGCTCCTTCACCCACGGCACCAGCCCCCACCACTCGTGAATGACAATCAGAGCGGGAAACGGACCCTTGCCTTTAGGTGTGAACAGGACGCCGTGAACGGTTTCGTCACCGCTTTTGTAGGAAACGGTTTTGCCATTGGCGGCGAAGGAAGGGGCGGAGAGAAGCAAGGCCAGCAGCAGGACGAAAGTTTTCACGGCGGCTCCCGGGTAAATTGTGCAATTGAGTAATCGGGTAATTGAGCACTTGAAAACAATAAGCCGCTCACTTCAACTTTACACAATCACTCAATTACACAATTACTCAATCTCTTTCTCCATGTACAGCGCGCCCGGAATCGGGTTTTCCCGGTACGGGGGGATCTCCCGAAAGCCATAGGCGCGGTACATGCGCACAGCATCCTGCATGAGGGGTTCCACGCTGTCGAGACGCATGCGCTGGTAGCCGATGGCGCGCGCCTCCCCCAGCACCGTATTAAGCAGCGCCCTGCCGATGCCCTGGCCGCGGTATTGGGGCCGCACATAAAGGCGCTTCATCTCGCACACGCCGGCTTCCAGCGGGTGCAGGGCAACACAGCCGGCCAGTTCGCCTCCGGTTCGCGCCAGGAGCAGGCGTCCCAGCGGCGGCGCATAATCGCCGGGCAGCCCCGCCAATTCCTGGTCAAAACTCTGGAAGCACAGATTGAAGTTGAGCGAAGCGGCGTACTCCTGAAATAAAACGCGCGCTTCGGCGAGGTGTTCCGGCGTGACCGCCTGGGCGATGCCGATGGCGGGCGATGGTGGCGTGCGTGCTACCCCATCAGAATGCCTCCGTTCACATTGAGCACATGCCCGGTGATGTATGCCGCCTCATCGGAGGCGAGAAAGTTGACCGCGTGCGCCACGTCAGCATCGCTTCCGGCG
>DATEGM010000081.1:0-5169 GCA_035280085.1 Terriglobales bacterium | reverse complement strand
CCTACGTTCCTGGAAAAGAACCAGAATCAGACGCTGGAAGCGGCCCTCGACGAACTCGAAGCCATAGAAAAGAAGGCGGACGAAACCGGCCTCGACGTGGTGGTTTACATCTCCATGGCCTTCGGCAACCCTTATGGCGATGACTGGAGCGTGAACGAGGTGGTGGAGGCGGTCGGCCTTCTTGAGGGTTCCGACATCCACACGGTCTCCCTCGCCGATACCGTCGGCGTGGCCGGGCCCGAGCAGATTGGCGAGCTCGTCTCCGCGGTGCTGGCCAAGTACGATTACCTGGAAATTGGTGTGCACCTGCACAGCCGTCCGGAACAGGCGCTGGACAAGGTTTTGGCCGCCTACGATGCCGGCTGCCGACGCTTTGACTCCGCCCTGGGCGGACTGGGAGGATGCCCTTTCGCGCAGGACGAACTGGTGGGCAACATCCCCACCGAAAAGGTGCTGCAAGGGCTGAAGCAGCGTGGCGTCACACCGCCCATTCAGCGCTCGCTGGAGAATGTGCTGAAGGCGTCGGCGGAGATCGGGGCGAAGTTTGCAAAGTAGCGTTTAGCAGTTAGCACTTAGCACTTAGCACTTAGCATTTAGCATTTAGCCCTTAGAGGTTATGCCTGTGGGTCAGCTAATAGTGGCTGGCCAAATGCTAATTGCTAATTACTAATTGCTGACCATCAGCTACAAAATTCTCCCATGGCCAAAAACCTACAACTTTCCATCGAGGCCGCCCTCGCCACTATCACCTTCAACCGCCCCGACAAGCGCAACGCGCTCAGCTTCGAGTTGCTGGATGAGTTCACGGCCGCTCTGGATGAGGTGGAGCGTGGCCCCGCCCAGGTGCTCATCATCACCGGGGCCGGGAAAGCGTTCTGCGCCGGCCTCGACCTGGAGGGCCTGAAAGCCCTGCTGGGCAAAACCCACGACCAGAACGTGCAGGATTCAGCCCGCATGGCGCAGATTTTCCGCCGTCTGTACGACTTTCCCAGGCCCACCATCGCCGCTGTTAACGGCGCCGCGATCGCCGGCGGCACCGGCGTTGCCACCATGTGCGACTTCACCCTGGCGGTCCCCGAAGCCAAGTTCGGCTATACCGAGGTGCGCATCGGCTTCGTGCCGGCGATTGTTTCCTCAATTCTCGTGTGGCAGGTAGGCCACAAAATTGCCCGCGACCTGCTCATGACCGGCCGCCTGTTCGATGCCGCCGAGGCCTACCGCTTCGGCCTGGTCAACGAGGTGGTTCCGCCCGAGCGCCTGATGGACCGCGCCCGAGAACTGGCGGCGCTGCTGCTGGACAACAGCCCCTCCTCGGTACGCCTTACCAAGAAGCTGATCAACAGTTTCATCGCCCGGCCTCTGGACGAACAGATAGCACAGGGAGTAGAGGACAACGCCCGCATCCGCACGACCGCCGATTTCCGCGAGGGCATTACCGCGTTTCTGGAGAAGCGCAAGCCGCGCTGGTCGGGGAAGTGATTTATTCACCACAGAGGACACAAAGGTCACAGAGGATTCTTGAAGTCCTTATCGGCGTCATCCTGAATGGCTTTAGCGGTGAAGGATCTCGCGTGCACTGCCGTTCAGCATTTAGGCGAAAACTTGCGTTGCCGAAGTTCAGGGTCTGAGTGCTGAATGCTAAGCTATTCAGCTAGCCAGCCAGGAAGCTAGTCAGCTCAAAAAGATGAATAAATCTGCCACCGCCGCCACTACCGCGCTTTCCCGCATCCGCGTTCGCTACGCCGAAACCGACCAGATGGGCGTGGTCTACCACTCCAATTACTTCATCTGGTTTGAAGTGGGCCGGGTGGACCTGTTGCGCCAACTGGGTTTCACCTACCGCGAAATGGAACAGGAAGACGGCTGCTACATCGCTGTGGTGGACGCGCGCTGCCGTTTCAAGGCGCCAGCCCGCTACGACGACGAAATCGTCATCCGCACGCATTTGAAGAACGTGCGCGAGTCGCTGATCCATTTTGGCTATCAGGCGGTGCGCGAAAGCGACGGCGCCTTGTTGGCCGAAGGCGAGACCATGCACATCGTCACAGGGCCCGGCATGCGCAAGCGAGAGCTGCCGGCGAAGTATATGGTGGCGTTTAAGGCAGCGGTGGAAAGAACGGTTGGCTAGCTGACTGGGTAGCAATTAGCATTTAGCACTTAGCATTTGGCCAGCCACGGTTCTGCCAGGAAACTAGCACATCGTTCACTGGCTAAGTGCTAATTGCCAATTGCTAGGTGCTGTTTTCCTATGAACGCTCTCCATATTGACGGCAACTCGCTTACCCTCGCCGACGTGCGCGAGGTGGTTTACGAATTCCGCCCCGTCCTGCTGGGCGCCGACGCCCGCGAAGCGGTCAACCGCGCCCGCGCGGTGGTGGACGATCAGGTCGCCAACAACCGCGTGGCCTATGCCATCACCACCGGCGTGGGCAAGCTCGCGGATGTGCGCATTCCGCCCGACCAGATTCGCCAGCTGCAGCTGAACCTGATCCGCTCCCATTGCGCCGGCGTGGGCGAACCGCTCACCGAAGCGGAAGTGCGCGCCATGATGCTGCTGCGCGCCAACTCGCTTTCCAAGGGCTTCTCCGGCGTGCGGCCAGTGGTGATTGACACCCTGTGCGAAATGCTCAACCGCCGGGTGCATCCCGTGGTCCCGGCGCGCGGCAGCGTGGGCGCCAGCGGCGACCTGGCGCCGCTCGCTCACTTGGTGCTGCCCATGCTGGGCGAAGGCCAGGTCCTGATTTCCGACCGCAGCGGCAAGTACAGTGGCGCGCATCTTGCCGCAGCCGACGCCCTGCGTGAAGCCGGCATTAAGCCACTGGTGCTGGAGGCCAAGGAGGCGGTCTCGCTCATCAACGGCACCCAGGGCATGCTGTCGGTGGGAGCGCTGGCCCTGCTGGCCGCCGAGGTGCTGGTGGATTCCGCCGACGTCATCGGAGCGCTCAGCCTGGACGCGCTGCGCGGCACTGACGCCGCCTTCGATGCCCGCATTCACCAGGTCCGACCTCATCCCGGCCAACTGCGCACCGCAGAGAATTTGCGCCGCATGCTGGAGGGCAGCCAGATTCGCGAGTCCCACCGCGACTGCGCTCGCGTGCAGGACGCTTATTCTCTGCGCTGCATGCCCCAGGTACACGGCGCCGTGCGCGACACCCTGGCCCATTGCCGCCGCGTTATGGAAACCGAGATCAACTCCGCGGTGGACAACCCGCTGGTATTTGCGCCTGCTCGCCGCCCCGGGGATGAGAACGAATATAGCCAGGTCGAAATCCTCTCCGGCGGCAATTTCCATGGCGAACCGGTGGCTTTCGCGCTTGACTTCCTTGGGATCGCCCTGAGTTCGCTGGCGGGTATTTCCGAGCGCCGCCTGGAACGCCTGGTGAACCCCGCACTCAACGAAGGCTTGCCGCCTTTCCTGGCGCCTGGCGCCGGCCTCAACTCCGGCTTCATGATGGCCCAGGTCACCGCCGCCGCCCTGGCCAGCGAGAACAAGGTGCTGGCGCACCCGGCTTCGGTGGACTCGATTACCACCTCCGGCAACAAGGAAGATTACGTCTCCATGGGCATGGGGGCTTCCCTCAAGCTGCGGCAGATCGTAGCTAACACTCGCCACGTACTTGCCATTGAGGCCATGGCTGCCGCCCAGGGCATTGATTTTCTGGCACCGCTCAAAACCAGCAAGCGCCTGCAGGCGGCACATGCGGCCATTCGCTCCGTCTCGCCGCCCATTGAGCACGACCGGGTGCTGGCCGACGATTTCGCCCGCATCTCCGATCTGATTGGCAGCGGCAAGCTCGCCGAGGCGCTGCGTTAGCTCCTTTCGCGTCTGTAGGAACTCATCTGCCGCCGATTTATCGGATAACCGCGGATCAAAACACTTGGGCGTTTAAAAGACTTTCTCTGTGCGTCTGTATCTCTGTGGTGAAGTCTTTATTCTCAGTATTCCCGGTGCACCGTTTCCAACGAAAAAGCCGGCAGGCAGATGGCAATGTATTCCGCACCCTCGGGCTCGAGTACTGCACTCACTCACGTTCAACGAGATTTTTCGCCTGTCATATTGAGCGAGGGCGTATGCCCGAGTCGAAATACCTCCGCGCTGCTGCACGCTCTGGGTTGCCAAAGGGAGTTCTCTCCACCACACAACAAGTCGGAAACTTCCTCAGGCATTGTGGTCCGACCGACTGCGCAGGGGTGCTTCGACTGCGCCTGCCGATTCGCCAACGAATCACCAGGCTGCGCTCAGCATGACATTTCAAAGAACCATGACCGGGATCCGCGTTTATCCGCGTGTATCCGCGGCGAAGAAGTTGAATTGCTAACTGCTAACTGCTGCCTTGCTCCCATCCAGCCCCAACTCGCCGGCAATTGCCTTCATCGCCTCGATACAGAATGCGATATGCTGCTCCAGTTCCACGCCCAGTTCCTGCGCCCCCTGGGTGATGTCGTCACGGCTTACGCTGCGGGCGAACGCCTTGTCCTTCATCTTTTTGCGCACGGAGCGCGCGTCCACCTCGGCCAGCGACTTGCCCGGCTTGACCAGCGCCACGGCGGTAATGAATCCGGCCAGCTCGTCGCAGGCGAACAGCGCATGCTCGATCCTGCTCTGCCGGGTCACGCCCGTGTGGTCTGCATGGGAGAGGATAGCGCGGCGAATCTCCTCCGGCCAGCCGCGCTGCTGCAGAATTTCGCTGCCGCGCATGGGGTGATCGCTCAAGCTGGGGTACTTCTCATAATCGAAGTCATGGATGAGGCCGACCACGCCCCACCTCTCCTCGTCTTCTCCTTGCTGCCGGGCATAGGCACGCATGCAGGCTTCCACTGCCAGAGCATGCTTGCGCAAACTTTCTGACTGGGTGAACTCAATTAGTAACCCCCAGGCGGCTTGCCGGTCGGTTGCGATTTTTTGCTGGTTTTGTCCTGTTTCCATGAGCCTCTTTTCGGGAGTCTGAGATGCGGTCCGGTTTTTCACAGCAAATTGTTGTTGACACTGCACCATCAATGCAGCACATTACGCGGAGAATCAAGTTGGTTAGGATGTGTCCGCTCTGGCACTCCCACCAATCCATGGCCACAACCCTGGCGCCGGTCGACTCACGGGAAGTCGTGAGATGCGACCATTGCAAGCTAGTCCAGTTTCGCACCTCGAATAATCTCTGCCGCCGCTGCCAC
>DATEGM010000080.1:0-5144 GCA_035280085.1 Terriglobales bacterium | reverse complement strand
AACTACCCGCGCGTAATCAGCGAAGCCTTTGTGCAATGCCTGGCCCGCCTGCACGCTGTTGACGTGGTCCAGACCGGATTGCTGGCATTGGGCAAGCCGGAAGGTTTTCTGCAGCGCCAGGTGCAGGGCTGGGCCGACCGCTGGAATCGTGCTAAAACCGAACCAGTCCCGCAGATGGATGAGGTGGTGCGCTGGCTGTCCGAGCGTTTGCCAGAATCGCCTGCTCCAACCATCGTTCACAACGATTTCAAGCTGGACAACGTAATGCTGCGTCTGGACTCCACGGATTCTGTAGAAGCAGTTCTCGATTGGGAAATGTCCACGGTGGGCGACCCTCTCGCCGACGTCGGTCTGACGCTATGCTATTGGTGCTGGGCGAGCGCTCCTTCACTTCAGGCGCATGCTCTGCCAACCATAACCGCGCAGCCCGGTTGGTACACGCGCGACGAATTCGTGACCCGCTACTCGCAGTTGACCGCCCGTAATCTCACCCAACTTCCCTGGCACGAAGTGCTGGGCATCTTCAAACTGGCAGTGATTCTGCAGCAGATCTATTTCCGTTTCCGGCGCGGCCAGACCCAGGACCAGCGCTTCCGTGATTTTGGCGATCGCGTGCGCAGCCTGGCCGAACTAGCCGCTTCTCTGGCGGAGAAGACCAGTTGAGCCGCATCTACCTGGTCCGCCACGGGCAGGCGGGCACGCGCGACGATTACGATTCCCTTTCGAGACGCGGGCGCGAGCAGTCGCGCTTTTTGGGTGAATACCTGGCTGCGCAAAATATTTCTTTCGTTGCTGCCTACACTGGCGCCATGTTACGCCAGCAGCAAACGGCAGAGGAACTTAGCCGAGGCTACACACAGGCTGGCGGCCAATTTCCCGCCATTGTCGTGGACAAAGATTGGAACGAGTTTGACCTCAGCGGCGTTTATCGCGAGCTTGCGCCGCTGCTCTCGGCCGCCGATCCTGACTTCCGCCGCGAATATGCCGCCCTGTGTGAGCAGGCGCGCCAAAATGCCGCCTCGGCGGACGCGCCCGTGCACCGCGAATGGCTGCCTTGTGATACCAAGCTGGTGGACGCCTGGATTGCCGGCCGCTCCCCTTTCGCCGGCGAGAGCTGGGAACGCTTTGTTGCCCGCATTGCCGGCTGCCGCCGCAACCTGCAGTCGGCGTCGGATCAGGACAACATTATCGTTTTTACTTCGGCGGTTCCAGTCGCTATCTGGGCGGGACTGTCGCTTGATATTTACGACCAACGGGTCATGCGCCTGGCCGCCGTCTTGTACAACACCTCCTATACCATCCTGCGCTTGCAGCAGGAGCAACTGCGCCTTTTCGGCTTCAACGCCATCCCTCACCTACTCACGCCTGACCTGCGCACCCACCGGTGATCGAAGGCGGTCACAATAATTCAATTTCAGTAGAGACGTTGCTTGCAACGTCTCTTTAGCTGACCCATAAAAATTCGAATGCTTGACCCATAAAGATTCGTATCAGGGCACGGCTTGAGCCGTGCCGCACGCGAGCCATGTTTGTTTGCGGCGTTAGCCGCTGGCCTCTGGAATCCCCAGCGGCTGAAGCCGCGTTCTTTCCCTTGCCCGATCGGCACGTCTGAAGACGTGCCCTGATACCAATCGCCCTTACCGGCTCAATTCACCTAATCCGTGTTTATCCCCGTTTGATTGCGGTGAAGAAGTTTCAAACCGATGCTGAACTAGACGTAATACCGCACCATCCACTCCGCCACGCAGCATGGCTTCTGCTCGCCTTCTACCTCGACCCTAACTCCGTACACGGCTTCCACTGCCCCGCTAACATCTTTTACTGAGTGCAAATGGAAACGCCCGCGGATTTTGGAGCCTGCCCGTACCGGTGCGGGAAAGCGCACGCGATTCAAACCGTAATTGATAGCCAGGCGCACGCCTTCAACGCACACCGCCTGCTCCATCATCCGGCTGATTAACGATAAGGTGAGAAAACCGTGGGCGATGGTGCTTCCATACGGCGATTCCTTCCCTGCCCGCTCCGTATCGGTGTGGATCCACTGCCGGTCCCCGGTGGCCTCTGCGAATTGCTCAATGCGCTGCTGCGTGACCTCGAGCCAGTCGCTGACCGCCAGCTCGCGCCTGATGAGCTCGCCCAGCCCTTGCGGACTCGCCACTACGAAGCAATTGGCCATGTCGCTCCTTAGCGCCGTTTTCGCGACTCACGGCCCTTAGAACCGCCGTCCGGCGTCGCCGCATTGCCGCGCGCGTCCAGGAAGATGTACGTGACAATGGCCGTACCGACCAGCCCAGCCTTCTCATCAGTAAGCTCCACGCTGCCCACGCACAAGGTAGAACCAATTCGCAGCAGCCGTGAGCGGGCGAAGATATCGCCATCTTTAACGGGCTGGAAATAATTGATTTTCATCTCCACGGTGGTAGTCCGGCGCCGCCCGCCAAAATGCCGCTGAATGGCGATTCCCACCGCCGCATCCGCCAGCGCCGCGGCCACTCCTCCATGCGCCACTCCGGCGCTGTTGCGCAAGTCATCCCGCAACGCGCAGGCGAGGGTGATGCCGTCGCTGTGCACGTCCTCGACTCGCATCCCCAGCAAAGCGTTGAATGGAACTCGGCGCAGCAGATTGCGGGTTTCCTGAATGGTGAGTTTGCGCTGATGCAAGCGCCCGATTGTACCAGCCATCGCTAATTGCGCGCCGAGGACGCCCGCGGTTTACCCCATTTGCGCAACTCCATCTTTGCAATCGCTTCCGTGTGTACCTCGTCGGGGCCATCCGCCAGGCGCAGGGTGCGCGCGTGCGCCCACGCGCCGGCCAGGAAAGTATCCTGCGAAACTCCGGCCCCGCCATGCGCCTGAATAGCCCGATCAAGCACTTTCAGCGCCACATTGGGCGCTACCACCTTGATCATAGCGATTTCGGCGCGCGCTTCCTTGTTGCCGACCGTATCCATCATGTAGGCGGCTTTGAACGTCAAGAGCCGGGCCTGCTCAATTTCCATGCGCGAGCGCGCAATGTCGGCGCGGATAGTGCCCTGCTCGGCCAGCGGCTTGCCGAACGCCACGCGTTCCTGCACTCGCTTGCACATCGTTTCCAGCGCCCGCTCCGCCAACCCGATGCAGCGCATGCAGTGGTGAATCCTTCCCGGCCCCAGCCGTCCCTGAGCAATTTCAAAGCCCCGGCCCTCGCCCAGCAGCATGTTCGAGACCGGGATGCGCACATCGCTGAAGGTAATTTCCGCGTGCCCGTGCGGCGCATGGTCGTAGCCGAACACGGTCAAAGCCCGCTCGACCTTCACTCCGGGCGAATCCATTGGCACCAGCACCATGGACTGCTGCTTATGCACCGGCGCTGAAGGATCCGTTTTGCCCATGAAGATCGCAATCTTGCAGCGCGGATCGGTTCCACCCGAGGCCCACCACTTGCGCCCGTTGAGCACATACTCGTTCCCCTTGCGCACAATGCTCGCCTGGATGTTGGTGGCGTCGGACGAAGCCACGGAAGGCTCTGTCATGGCAAAGCAGGAGCGGATTTCCCCTGCCAGCAGCGGCTTCAGCCAGCGTTCTTTCTGCTCTGCAGTGCCGTAACGGGCCAGCACCTCCATGTTGCCGGTATCCGGAGCGGAGCAGTTGAATACTTCGGGGGCCAGGTGGCTGCGGCCCATGATTTCGCATAGCGGCGCATATTCCAGGTTGCTCAGTCCGGCGCCGTATTCCTTGTCCGGTAAAAACAGGTTCCACAGCCCGGTCGCGCGGGCCTTAGGCTTAAGCTCTTCTATCACCCGCGTAGGTTTCCAGCGGTCGCCTTCAACCTCCTCGTAAAAGCGCTGCTCGTTGGGATAGATGTGCTCGTCCATGAATGCCAGCAGGCGGCGCCGCAGCTCCGTTACCTTGTCGCTGAATTCAAATTCCATGTTCGGCCACCTCGGTCCTCGGCCCTCAGGTACTCTAGGATTAGGACAGTGAATTCTAACCGAGGCGTATCTGGCCTTAACCGCCCTCCAAGCACTCCCGGCCTGCTCTAACAATTGTTGACACTTCAATAAACGTTTGTTAGAGTCGCGCGGCGCCAAGGACGTCTGCTGTATGCTCTCGGCAAGCTGTTGCCGGGGCTGAAGATCGGTCCTGCCTGAACGGAGCGCCGCTTAGATGGCGACCCAAAGACCCGGATTCCAGATACCTCTCGTTGATTTCGCCGCCAGCCTTCTCTCCCAGGCGGAAGCTGCTGCCCGTGCCCAGCTCATCGCCGAGCAGGTGGTCGAACTTGACCCCAACTGTGATGCCGTCGTCTATGTCATTGAAGACCAAGACGATCCCGCCTGGTGTCCCAAGGGACTGCGGGGTGACATCAGGGTCGAAAGCGCGGAACTGGAGTTCGATTCTGGAACCCTCGGCATGCTGGCCGAGTCGCGTGAGGAGCCCCTGGTGCTCAACGGCTCGCAGCTGAAGCGCGAACATTATGCCCACCTCGACGTGCGCCGCACTGTGGCCTCGCTGGCCTACGTGCCGCTGCTGGCCGAAGGCGTGCTGGTGGGCGCTATTGAACTGATCACCTACGAGCGCCCCCCTTCCAGTTCTCAGCTGGCCAGCGTGGCCAACATCGCCCAGCTTGCCGCTCCGGCCTTGGCCAGCGCCATCTCCTACGAGGGCGAACGCAACCGCAGCCTGCAGTCCATCACCCGCGTCACCCAGATGTACGACCTGGAAAAGGTGTTCAACTCCAACCTGGAGATGAACGAACTGCTGGCCACCATCGCTTCCAAGGTGCAGGAGGTGATGAATGTCCAGGCGGCCAACGTGTGGATGGTGGATGGCGACGCCGTTACCCTCATGCAGCAGGAAGGCACGGATGCCACCGTGCAACAGGGTGCCCGACAAGGGCCGGCGGACGGCGTGGCTGGCAACATCTCCGACCATGGCGAACCAGTGCTGATTGACGATCCCCAGGACGAGCGCCTGCGCGCCCGTAACGGCAACCTGGAAGATGGCGCCGTCTTTTCCCTGCTGGCCTGTCCGCTCATGGATCGCGAGTCTCTGGTCGGCGTGCTCGAGATCGTGAACCGGCTCGACGGCGAACCCTTCGATGAGGACGACCAGTTCGTTCTCTCCAACGTCTGCGAAACCGCCAGCAACGCCCTGCACAACGC
>DATEGM010000079.1:0-4096 GCA_035280085.1 Terriglobales bacterium | reverse complement strand
CCGCAGGACTCCGCTAGTCGCACCCCGCACGCTCGACCTCGAACGTGGCGCTGTAAAGCACCTCTCGGAGCACTTCGCGGGGACGATGCTCGCCAAACTCGACAGCGATGCGCTCGCGGGATACGTCGCGCAGCGGAAAGCGGACGGCGCGGGCAACCGCACGATCAACATCGAGGTCGGCGTCCTGCGCCGAGTGCTGAAGCAGTTCAAGCTGTGGCATATCGTCGGCGAGGGCTACAAGCCGCTGCCCGAGCGCAAGGACGTCGGCAGGGCGCTCAGCCCGGAACAGGAACTCAAGCTGTTCACCACCGCGAGCACACGCCGCGAGTGGAGCGTGGCGTTCTGGGCGTCGCTGCTGGCAGCCAACACGACGGCGGGCGGCTGCGAGATCAGGAACCTGCGCTTGCGGGACATCGACCTCGCAGCGAAGACGTTCTACGTCACAGTCGGGAAGAACAAGTTCCGCGTGCGTGCGATCCCGCTCAACATCACGGCGACGTGGGCAGTCGAACGCCTGCTCGACCGGGCGCACAAACTGGGCGCGACCGAGCCGGAGCACTACCTGATTCCGCGCCGGGTCGCAGGGCGGGGGCACGATCCCTCGAAGCCGCCGAGCCGCTGGTCGTGGCGTCGCGCATGGCGCACCCTAACGCGGGAGTGCGGACTCGTGGGACTCCGACAGCACGACCTTCGGCACCACGCGATCACGCGGCTGGCGGAATCATCAGAGGCGAGCGAACAGACCATCATGTCCATCGCGGGTCACGTCAGCAGGGAGATGCTGGAGCACTACTCGCATATCAGGCAGGAAGCGAAGCGACGGGCGGTCGAGTCGCTCGACAACGTCACAATCACGGCACAATTGGACAAGTGGAAGCGTTGCGCGGAACAGCAGGAGGAGCGCCAAGTCGCAGGGAGGAAACGAGATGAATTGGTCGGGGCGATAGGATTTGAACCTACGACCCCCTGCGCCCAAGGCAGGTGCGCTACCAGGCTGCGCTACGCCCCGACGAAACCGCGGCCGAAACGGGGGTCCTGTAGGGCGATTATAAATGATGGCCCAAGCCCGCCTTGCACCGTCGTCACTGCCCCAAATTCCCCCCCGGGGTATAATTCGTGACAACGATGCCGCCTGTGCAATACGCATTGGTCGCCTACGTCAAAACGCCTGTGGGGGAGTTTGTGGAGCGCCTGCGCGGCGAGCTCCATCCCGCGCTCTCCCATCTGCCCTCCCACCTTACCGTCTTGCCGCCCCGCCCGCTGCAGGGCACGGAAGAAGAAGCCCGCCGGGTGGTAGAGAGCGTCTGCCGCCAAGCTAGCCCATTTGAGGTGGTCATGGGGGAAGTGGAGACTTTTCTTCCTGTTACCCCGACGGTTTTCATCCGCGTGGCCCACGCCGCGTACCGCCTGCGCGAATTGCACGATCAACTCAACAGCAACGCTCTGCACGCTGAGGAACCCTGGCCCTACATGCCGCACCTGACCATCGTGAAAGTGGCCACGGAGGCGCAAGCCAACGACGCCTTTCAATTTGCCCAGCAGCGATGGTCGAACTACCAGGGCAGCCGGCGAGTGCTGATTGAGGAGCTTACCTTCGTTCGTGAGGCGCCGGGCGACACCTGGGAAGACCTGGCTCCCGTGCCTTTAGGGGGCAGTCTGGCGGTCAAAGGCGGACGCTGAGGCTGGCGAGCAGCAGCTTCGCCACCCAATCCATCTCCGAACGCATTCTCAATCGAACCTTAGTTACCGAAGTTTGGCCAGTACACGTCCCCATCGTGCCTTGTCACTGACCTTTCGGGGCGGTACATAAGACTAGGGGCTGTGCGAGGCGGCGCAACGCCGTTGCCGCCGCCGTCCCGCAACGCTAACTATCGGAGCGCGCAGGGGATGCTACCCATCGGGGTGTACGGCTCGGGCTTTCTGGGAACGGTTATTTCCGCCTGCCTGTCCGACTTTGGCACCCCGGTTTTCTGCTGCGACCAGGATTCCGAGCGCATGCTGGCGCGCGCCCGCGGCGAGATTCCTTTCCACGAAAAAGACCTGCAGGAGGTGATTCGCCGCAATGTGCGGGTGGGTCGCCTGGTCTACTCCACTGACCTGCAGAAGCTGGTGCCCAATGCCCAGTTCCTGTTCCTGGCCCAGGATTCGCCCGCCGAAATTGACGAACTGGCGGTGAGCGTGGCCAAGCTGATGACTAAAGAGGCCATGCTGATCCTGGCCACGCCGGTGCCCGTGGGTACGGCCAGCCGCATAGAGCGCAAGCTCAAGGATCAAAAAGTACGGGTCACGGTGATCTCACAACCCACTTTTTTGACTGACGGCTGCGCGGTGGAAGACTTTAACTGGCCGGAGCGCATCATTCTGGGGACGAATTCAGAAGCGGCCGTGAAGGCGATGAAGCAGTTGTACCGCCCGTTGGTCATGCGCGGCGTGCCCGTAGTGAGCATGAGCTTTGAAAGCGCCGAACTGGTGCGCCAGGCCACCACCGCTTTCCTGGCGGCAAAGATTTCGTTCATCAATGAGCTGGCCAGCCTGTGCGAAAAAGTGAAGGCCGATGCCATGGACGTGGGCATGGGCATGGGTCTGGACAAAAAGAAAATCGGTCCGCGTTGTCTGCAGCCCGGCGCCGTGTTTGCCGGTCCCTTCGCCGAGGCCGACCTGGAGGCGCTGGCCGAACTGGCGCGCCAGAACAGCGTTTCGCTGAAGATTCTGGAGGCGGCCCGCGAAGTCAACCGCACCGTCGCCGATTCCCTGGTGGACAAGATTGCGCGGGCGGTTGATCCCGTAGCCGGCAAGGAAGTGGGCATGCTGGGCCTGGCTTTCAAGCCCAACACCAACTCTGTTACCGGGTCTTCGTCGTTGTGCCTGGCGCGCAGCCTGCTTTCAAAGGGCGCCAAGGTGCGAGCTTACGATCCGGTGGCCATTCCGCAAGCCAAGGCGGAACTGGAAGCGGTGCGCTACTGCGATTCGGCCTATGCTGCGGCCGAAGGGGTAGACGCGCTGGTGGTGGGCACCGGCTGGCCGGAGTTTCGCGATCTGGATTTTGCCCGCATCAAGCGCCTGCTCAAAAAGCCTATCATCGTGGATACCAAAAACCTGCTCGACGGCCCCAGCCTGCGGCAGATGGGATTCCAATATATCGGCGTAGGCCGCCGCTAGAGCGCTTCCGCGCCAGATGGCGTCACTACAAACACTCGTCCCGCCAGCCACGCCCAATCGGTTTTGGAGTTGTCATCCTGAGCGCAGCGAAGGACCTGCTTGTGCTGCGCAACAGGGAACTTCTGTGGCGCGGGCGCCCCCCCGCGATCTTGAAACCTTGAAACCTTGAAACCTTGAAACCTTGAAACCTTCCTTACGCCCTCTTTAGCTCACGACTCTGCTGCCTCTCTGGCTGCGTTTGCGGTTCCCACGCCTCTTGGAGCGGCAGCCGCCAATCCTGAGCCGAGGATTTGCCCGCCTGCATCCACCCATAGCGCGTCAGCAGGGAACCGGCAATCGCCGCCCAGCATGCCGCCCTCCGCATCTTGCGCGACCCGCTGATTTGCGATGCCAGCCGAAGGCTCAGGGGTGCGGGCCCGGAGAGCACCCCGCCCAGGCGCGTGATCCATCCGCTCAGCCCATGCTTCAATGGCTCCAGCGCCGCCTCTTGCCGCTGCTCGAGGTGCAAGCCCTCGTAGGTTTCGAACGCCGACGCTCCAATTCCCAGGAGGTTCAGCGCCGCATTTTTATGCCCCAGCAGTTCCAGAATCGCCACTGCAGAGTTCACGCCCGACATTCCGAAATGAATTGGTAACGTGTTGACGTTCCGGTTCCACGCGGGTATGGCGGTGGCCCCAATCAGCACGCCGGTGTAATTGTGGAAGGGGAGTCCTAGGGCCGCGGAGAATGCCTCGGAAATGTGCCCCAAGACCCGCACTGGAGCAAAATCGAAATGATCGGTCACCAGTTCGGCAAGTGCGGTGGCTCCGGAAAAACTGCTGAACGCTGCCAGTGTCCATGCTCCAACGGACATGGCGCTCTGCTTTTTGAACACTCGCAGCATGTTCAGGAACCGCGCCGGCCGGCCGAGGTCAGCCACCAGGAGGCCGGTGGAAAT
>DATEGM010000078.1:0-10650 GCA_035280085.1 Terriglobales bacterium | reverse complement strand
CCGGGGCTGGGTTGTGGAATGCTGTAGGTGAACTCCGCCGGTGCAGGAGGTGCTTGACCAGTTGGCTGCCCCTGCCGGGCAAGCGGCCATGTACGTGCAAGTAGTGCGCGTCGGGAGTTGCCGTGCTAAACTCCGCCTGTCCACTTCCTCAATCTATCGTTTGCAGTACGAATCGGCCGGCGGGTAACGCCTGTCTGCTCGAAACGTTGAGCCAGAAGAATAATCCGCAGAAGTGTTGTGGTGAAAAGCAGGCGCGCCACCGCGCTGGGGAATGGCTGGCGACGGCATATCAACTCGTTCTTCTGGGCTGGTTTTGCACGCTGGCCTTGGCCGGCTGGGCCCAGATTTCCCCCGGTCCGCTTTCTCGCGCTCACCAGTCGTTGAGCGGCGCCACGCAATGCACCAGTTGCCATAAGCTGGCGGCGGGGGCGGCCAGTTTCAAGTGCCTGGAGTGTCATAGCGATATCGCTGGCCGTATTGCCGCCAAACGCGGCCTGCACGCCTTTTTTGGCCCTGTCAGCGCTAGCCAGAAAGAGTGCGCCACCTGCCATTCCGAACATAACGGCGAGAACTTCGCTATCATCCGCTGGAATCCTGCGCCGGGCGCTTTTGATCACAGCAAGACCGGATATGAGCTGGAAGGCAAGCACGCGGGACTTGCCTGCGCGCGCTGCCACACGGCGGCGCACATCGCGCCGGCAGAGCGGGCAAGCATTTCTATAAAGGACCTCAACCGCACCTACCTGGGGGTGTCGCGTGCCTGCATAACTTGCCACCAGGACAAGCACGAGGGACGCCTGGGGCAGAATTGCCAGCAATGCCACGGGTTCAATGGCTGGAAAGTGCTTTCCGGCCCGCTTGGCCGCTTCGACCACAGCCGCACGCGATACGCGCTGACCGGATTGCACCAGCAAGTGGCCTGCCAGAAGTGCCACCTGCCGGGGGCGGACGGCCGCCCGAAATATGTCGGGCTTGCATTCAGCACGTGCACCAACTGCCATACCGATCCCCACCGCGGCACCTTTGCCGGCGCCTGCCAGTCCTGCCACAACACCGGGGGATGGAAGCGGGTAACGGCGGCAGCGGTAAGTGAGCGCTTTGACCACTCGCGGACCAAGTTTCCTCTGCTGGGCAAGCATGCCGAGGTCCGCTGCGACCAGTGCCATGCCGGCGGCGATTTCAAGAAGCCCGTCGCGTTTCAGAAGTGTTCCGACTGCCACCAGGACGCGCACCAGGGCCAATTCCTGAAGCGCGCCGACAAAGGCGAGTGCTCCGCCTGCCACAACGTGGAGGGCTTCAAGCCGGCGCTGTTTGGCGTCAAAGAACATGCCGCCACGGCCTATCCGCTGCAGGGCAAGCATGCCGGCGTGAAGTGTGAGCAATGCCATATTCCTGCGGGCCGAGCCACGGTCTACCAGGTTAAGTTTGCCAACTGCACGGACTGCCACAAGGACGAGCACAAGGGCCAGTTCGCCAGCGCGCCCTACTTCAATAAGTGCCAGCAGTGCCATGACCTGAACGGCTATCGGCCGTCCACGTTCACGCTGGCTCGGCACCAGCAGACGCGCTTCCCCCTGGGCGGCGGGCATGTGGCCACGCCGTGCAATGAATGCCACAAGCCCAAAGCCGAGCTGATCGCGACCGCCACGGCGGTCAAGCCGACGGTGATTTATCGCTTTGAAGACCGCGCCTGCACGGCCTGCCATCAGGATCCGCACCGCGGGCAATTCCGTGAACGCATGCTGCGGGTGGGAACGGGAGGGAAGGCGGGGTGCGAAGTCTGCCACTCAACGGAAACCTGGTCCGACCTGCGGAAGTTTGATCATGCTTCTACAAAATTTCCGCTCCTGGGAGCGCACCGGGCGGTGGCGTGCATGGACTGCCACAAGCCGCCGAACCTGGAGACTAAGCTACGCAACGCGGACTTCCGCGCCGCGCCGATGAAATGCGAGGAGTGCCACCAGGATATACATGGCGGGCAGTTTGCCCGTGCCGGCCAGTCAACCGCATGCGCCAGTTGCCACGACAGCGGCCGCTGGAAGCCGTCTTTGTTCGACCACGAAACGCGCACTACCTTCCCGCTGAAAGGCGCCCACCGCAATGTGCGCTGCGAAGGCTGCCATAAGAGCCTGCGGTTGGTGGCCGGGAAACAGGTACTGTTCTACAAGCCGACGCCAACCGCGTGCGTGGACTGCCACGGGCCCACAGGAAAGCCGGCGGCGCTTTCGGGAAGGAGTGCAGCGGTTCAACCCGCCTGGGTGGAGTTGCGACCCAGGATGGCAATGTAGTTGCTGGTTCAAGGCAGTAGTCAGGAGTCAGCACATGTCGCTGAGAACTGAGAACTGAGAGCTGGTTCATGCGCGTGATCGTGATTGATGACGAGCCCAACACCTGCGCCTTCCTGCAGGCAGCCTTTACGGCGGAGGGGCACCAATGCCACACCTTCGTGCGCCCAGAAGAGGCGGAACGATATCTGGCCGACGCCGACGCTGACCTCGCCATGGTTGATGTGTATTTGGGCGCGGTAAACGGCATTGACCTGCTGAGCCGCTTGCGCGCGCTCAAGCCCGAGCTGTACCCCGTGATCATGACCGCGCACGTAAGCGTGGAAACCGCGGCCCGCTCGGTTGCGGAAGGGGCCGTGGATTACGTAAGCAAGCCGCTGACCATCGAGCAGATCCGCGCCATTTGCCAGCGGGCACGAGGCGCGCGGGCGCAGAAACAGGAACCGGCGGAGGAGCCGGCCACTCCGGTGCGGGATTCGGCCATCATCGGGAGCAGTCCCAAGATGCTGGCCATCTACAAGGCTATTGGGCGGGTGGCGGTCAGCAACGCGAACGTGCTCATCACCGGGGCCAGCGGCACGGGCAAGGAGCTGGTGGCGCGCGCCATCCATCAGCATTCCAAGCGCGCGCAGCAGGCCTTCACTCCGGTGAACTGCGGTTCCTTTACCGAAACCATTCTGGAAAGCGAGCTGTTCGGCCATGAAAAGGGCGCCTTCACCGGGGCCAATGCCACCCACAAAGGCCTGGTGGAGGCGAGCGACGGCGGCACATTGTTTCTGGACGAAGTGACGGAAACCACCCTCAGCTTCCAGGTAAAACTGCTGCGCGTGATCCAGGAACAGCAGGTACGGCGAGTGGGGTCGAACAAATACATTCCCGTAGATGTGCGCCTCGTGGCCGCCTCCAACCGCAATGTGCCGGAGTTGATCCGCCAAGGGCAGTTCCGCGAAGACCTCTATTACCGGTTGGCGGTGGTGCAGATTGCCATTCCGTCACTGGAGGAACGGCGGGAGGACATTCCGCTGCTGATCCGGCACTTTCTGCAGCAGTTCAACCAGAAGAATGAGCGGGAGGTCAGCATTGAAGCGGATGCCGTGCGCCGGCTGCAGGAGATGAGCTGGCCGGGCAACGTGCGCGAACTGGAAAACACGGTGAACCGGCTGGCGATTTTCGCGCCTACCGGGCAGATTACCCGCGCCGACGTGGAGACCGAAACGCGCCGCTCCCAGGACAATTTGTATCCGGAAGCGCCGGCGCCCGCGCCCGACCGGCTGGTGGAGCTGGAGCGCGACCACATCGTCCGCATTCTGAAACTGACGCACGGCAACAAGTCTGAAGCGGCGAGACGCCTGGGAATCGAGCGCAAAACTCTTTATAAAAAGGCACTGCGCCTAGGCATTGACCTGCAGTCGCTGGAAAAGAAATGAAAGCCGGGCAAGAAGGGCGGCGGGGTTGGCGGCGGAATCTGGGTTTGTCGCTGGTCCTGTTCACCCTGGTTTTGGCACTTTCCGCCATTCCCGGAATCCGCGACGCCCAGGTCCGGCTCAGCGATAGCTACTTTCGCCTGGCGCCTGCGCCCGGGCAGCGCTCGCCCGTGGTCGTGATCCTGATTGATGACGATAGCCTGCAGAAATTTGGCCGCTGGCCCTGGTCGCGGAGCCTGCTGGCGCGGCTGACGAGCAACTTAGCCAAGGCGGACGCGCAGGTGATCGGGTTGGACATCCTGCTTTCCGAGCCGCAGTCGACGGCAGCGGATACCGCGCTGGCCGAGGCGCTGCAGGCAAGCGGGCGGGTGGTGCTGGCCGACAAAATCGGATCGTATCCTGACGGCCCACGCTGGGTAGAGCCCTTGCCCTCCTTTGCCCAGGCGGCGGCGGTCGGGCACGGGCAGGCGGTGCTGGACGCCGACGGCGTGTGCCGGCGCTTTCCCCCGCGGGAACTGGCTCTGGACGGCTCGCGCTGGGCCTTCGCGGTGGCGGTGGGGCGGCGAGTGGCGCCGCAGCGAACCGCGGCGTTTTTAGCTGCCAATGGTATACCGACCGCGGATGAAGGTTCGGTGCTGATTGCTCAGCCCATCCTGGTGCCGATTGCCTTCCGCCGCGACGGCTTTGAAAGCATATCTGCCGCCTCGGTTTTGGAGGGGATGGGACAGGCGGCGGTGCGCGGCAGGCCGGTGCTGGTGGGCTTCGGCACGGCGGAGCTGGGCGATCGCATTTCGACGCCGCTGACCAGCGTTGCACCCTCACCGGGAGTGCTGGTGCACGCCCAAATCCTCGACAGCATTCTTGCCGGCCGCATGCTGCGTCCGTTGGGGCTGGCGTTAAGGCTGCTGGTGCTGCTGCTTACCTGCGGGCTGGTGGTGTGGTTTTTCCGGCGGCGGCGCGGGTGGATCTCCCTGGCCTGGCTTCCGCTGCTGGCAGCGTGCGCTTATGGGGCGGGCTTGCTGGTGTTCATGTGGGGCTCGCGCATCCTGCCCGCGGGCCAGTTGCTGCTGGCCATCCTGCTGGGCCCGGCCGCAGTATATAGTCTGGATTTTGTGCTGGTGGAACGCAGCCTTACGCAGCAGCTTGGCGACCTGCGGCGCTGGCTGGCGATACGTACCAAAAGCACGCCATCACGCGACACCGATGACCTCTCCTGGAAGCTGGAACTGTTGCGCCGCCTGCAAGCGGAGTTGGGCTCGCTCTACGAATTGCACCAAACTCTTCTCGAAACTACGCAAGACCTGGTTGCGATCTTCGACGAACAGGGCCGGTTGCTGCTGCACAACCGCGCATTTGCTACCGGTTTTGGCCAAGCAGGGCCAGACCTCAAGCTGGAAGAAGTACGTACCCGGCTGAAACCCAAAGACGATGCGCCGCTGGCGCCGAAAGGATCTGGTCTGGAAGGCGAAGCCTACCTCGAGGGCGAACTTTACCTGGTGCGTATTGTGCCCCTTCCCGCTACCACGATTTCCCCCGCTGGCGGAACAATAGTGGAGCTGTCCAGTCTCCGTACCCGCGTGGAGCGTGATCGAGCGCGAGCCGAGGCCCTGGGATTCATTACGCACGAACTGCGCACGCCGCTGGTGTCCATCCAGGGATTCGCTGATCTCATGATGCAGTATCCCGGCTCGCCTTCGTGCGCGCAGGCTCCTGAAACCATCTTTCGCGAATCCAAGCGACTGCTGGCGCTGATCAACAGCTATCTCGATGTGCTGCGCCTGGACGCGGGCGCGCGCCCGATGCGCTCCGAAGTGGTCAAACTGGACAATGCGGTGCGGCAGGTGTTCGACATCCTGCAGCCCCTCGCCGCCGCGGCCAATGCGCGTCTGGTTCAGGAAGGCGGTGAATCGCACGAAGTCATGGGAGACGCAACTCTTATCGAGGGTGCGGTGTTAAACCTCGTGAGCAACGCCATTAAGTACGGCAAGCCCGGGACCGACGTGACGGTGCGCTGCCATCGCCAGGGGGGTGAAATGGTGCTGTCGGTGCACAACCAGGGCGAGCCGGTGCCGGCGCAGGAACTGCCACGGCTATTCGACACTTACTATCGCGCCTCCGGAGCGGCAGATCGCGCACCGGGCTGGGGATTGGGCTTGGCTTTTGTGAAGCGTATTGCCGAAAAGCATGGCGGCTCGGTGCGGGTGGAGAGCGAGGGCGGAAGCACTGTCTTTGAAATCCGACTGGCTGCCCGCACGGAAGTAGCGGCGGTGAAGGGCACAGCATGACCCGTATCGCCATTCAAATCGCGCTCGCCATGACCCTCGTTATTCCCATGGCAACGCTGCAGAAGCCGGAGCCGCAGCCGCTGACCATGCCACTCGGTTCCGCGTTGGTGGCGGAAGTGAAAGGCAAAGTGTCTGTGACCCCGCCGCAGGGCGCGGCAGCCCCAGCGCAGCGCGGCATGGCATTGCCGGCGGAAACAAACATAGAAACTGCCAAAGGCAGCGTAATCCTGCTTTTGGCTGACGGGTCGCAGGTGCTGGTGAAGTCCAAGACCCGCCTGGTGCTCAAGTCGCCCGCAAGCAGCGAGGGCAATTTTCTGGAACTGTTTCTGGGGGAAATCCTGGCCAACATAAAAAAGCGGCTGGGAGAGACGCCGCCATTTCGGCTGGGCACGCCCAGCGCGGTCATAACGGTGCGGGGCACGCGATTCTCCGTGCAGGTTGATAAGAAAGGCCGAACCACGGTCCAAGTGTTTGAAGGCGTGGTAGAGGTGGAAGGGTTGGCAGAAAAGCCCCGCACGGTCCTGGTCGAACCGGGCTACCAGACCGAAGTTGATCCCGGGAAGCAGCCCCAGACACCCCAGGACATCAATCAACTAGGGCTGATGGGACCAAGATATGGATCGCAGGGGCCCGGGACGGGGCAACCCGGAGCGGGGCAGCACCCCGGCGCGGGTCAAGAGCCATCCGGTTCGGGCAACAAGTCCGAGGGGCCGGACGACTGACGGCTGGCGTGCCGACTGCTTTTTCATTCACTTGGCCCAGCCAATTATCGTCGGGGGAGTGGGGCAATTTGGACCCCAATATGGGTCCGAAGAACACACTCGGCCTTGGCGCTCGGTGATCGCCTACTTTCGACGGTTGCAATGTGTATTTTTGCAAAACTGAGCGTTGCAAAATTCAACGGTCATCGGTGATTGTCTATCTGACTGAAAGAACTGTGTCGCGGAATGTATCGTATGTCCCACCCAAGAACCGGCAGTAACCTGTGTTGCCCGCGTGAACAAGCCTTAAATGGCCTTTGGTAATTATCCGCGTTCCCACATTTTCCGCTACTCTCGATGGCCAAGTGATTGCAACACCAAAGGCTAACTGAATTTCGTGTGAACACAGCGAAACAAGTGGGATGCCTTGGGCTCGACACTGCTGATCAATCTGACGGTTTGGTTTCTGCTGAACGCTGCGGGAGCACCCCTGCCCCAAAAGCCGCAGGCGAACACGGCCGCCCCTGCCCAGTACTCAGCTAATACCAATACGCGCAGCCCGCACGGCAACCTGAATCTTCCTTGCCAGAACTGCCACACGTTTACCGCGTGGAAGCCGATTCGCAGCGTTCCCGAATTTGATCACAATCAAACCAAGTTTCCTTTGCGCGGCATGCACGAAGGCGTCGCCTGCCGGCAGTGCCACACCGACCTGGTGTTCAGCAATGCCAGCACGAAATGCGCGGATTGCCACGCCGATATTCACCGCCGCCAGTTTGGAGCGAGCTGCGAAAACTGCCACAACGTGAAAGGCTGGCGAGTTTCGGTGCAGAACATCCAGCAGCATTTCAACCGCTTTCCGCTGGTGGGAGCGCACGCGTTGCTGCAATGCGACAGCTGCCACAAGAACGCTGCCGTAGGCCAGTTCCAGGGGCTCTCCACCGATTGTCTGAGCTGCCATGCGGCGCAGTTCCAGCAAGCCAGCAATCCTAATCATGCGGCTTCAGGCTTCCCCGCCACCTGCCAGGCATGCCACAGCATGGATACCTGGTTCGGAGCCAAATTTGACCATCTGCGCTTTACCGGTTTTGCGCTGACCGGCATGCACGCTTCGCTGGACTGCACGGCCTGCCACGTAGGCGGCCGCTTTAAGGGCACACCCGTGGATTGTTTGGGCTGCCACGCCAAGGATTGGGCCACAACCAGCAATCCCAATCACATCAATGCCGGGTTCCCCACCAGTTGCGGCAGTTGCCACAACACCAGTTCGTGGATGAACGTGAACTTCAACCACGCCATGACGGGATGGCCACTGAGCGGCGCGCACGCCAAGGCGCCCTGCTCGCAATGCCACGTGAACGGTCGCTATACGGCGATGCCGACCACCTGTTCATCGTGCCACATGGCGGATTTTCAGAAGACGACCAATCCGAACCACGTTGCCGGCGGGTTCCCCACGGATTGCTCCATCTGCCACAGCACGGTTTCCTGGGCTAACGCGACGTTCAATCATGCGCTGAGCGGTTTCCCGCTCACGGGGGCGCACGCCACCCTGCAGTGCCAGGCCTGCCACACGGGCGGGCAATTCACCAATCTGAGCACGCAGTGCGTGTCCTGCCATTTGAAAGATTTCCAGGGCACCAATAATCCGAATCACACCGCGGCCGGGTTCCCGCAGCAGTGCCAGGTGTGCCACACTACGACAGCCTGGACTCCGGCGAGTTTCAACCACAACACCACACCCTTCCCGCTGACCGGCGCGCACACCACCGTGCCCTGCGCCAGTTGCCACATTAACGGCCAGTTTGCGGGAACGCCCACGGACTGCTACTCCTGCCACAAGGCGGACTATCAGAGCACCACCAATCCCAATCACGCGGCGGCCGCCTTCCCTACCACGTGCGCGTTGTGTCACAACACCACGTCGTGGGCGGGAGCGACGTTTAATCACACATGGTTCCCGATCTACTCCGGCACACACGCCGGGGTGTGGACTACCTGCGCCACGTGCCACATCAATCCTTCGAACTACGCTGCGTTTTCCTGCATTAACTGTCATACGCACAGCCAGGCGAACACGGATCCTAACCACAGCGGCGTGCCCAACTACGTCTACAACGCGACGAGTTGTTATTCGTGCCATCCCAGCGGACAGGGTGGCAACTGACGTGCGATGCAGGATGGACAGAGGCGAAGTGCAGTGGGCCGGGATTTTCCATTTGTGCCTGCAAGAAGAAGCGGAAAGCGGGGCGGCGGTGTGCGGACAAAAATGAGCATATGCCGCCGATTGCTGCTGATGCTGCCGCTGCTGGTTTGCGCAGCTTTGCCGGCGGGGGCCGCCAATTCCCCTGCGACCATCAAGCGCGTCTCGGTGGAGCATCATGGCGCGCAGACGCAGGTAAAGATTGTGCTCAGCCGGGCCGTAACGCCGCACATGAGCACGGCCCGCGCGCCGGAGCGCGTGCTGCTGGATTTTCCTGACACCAGTTCCAGCCCGCACCAGCGGCGCATTTCCGTGGGAAAAGATGGCGTCGAGGCGGTGCGCTATGGGCTGAACGAATCGATTCCGCCGGTCACGCGGCTGGTGGTGGACCTGCAAGGGGCAGGGAAGTACGAACTGGCGACCGCCGGAAACGAGATCACGTTGACGATTACGCCGGAAGCGTTGGCGCCTACCGTTGCTGCCAACCCCGCTGCTTCGAAGCCCGGGCACAAGCACGCGGCTCCCCCAGCGGCAGCCAGTGGCGTGTGGATTGATTTTGGGAAGCAGGACACGACTGGAGCGGCGAACACGACAGTATCCATCGCGCTGCCGGCACCGCCAGCGTCCCCTGGATCAGCGGCTTCAACGTCGGCCGAGTCTGCGCGACCAGCAAGATCTGCGCCCACGCCGTTGGCGCCCGCGTCCCCGACGTCCTCTGGATCGAGAGCTTCGGCAACGGTGACGACACCGATGACTGCGTCATCTGCTCCTGTCTCCGCGCCCGCGCCCGCGGCTGCACCGGCTCCGTCAGCACCGCCGCAACAGCCCGTTCAGCCGACGACGCAGACGACCGTCTCCTCGCCTCAGCCGGCGCCGCAAACTTCGACATCATCGCAACCATTGCCAGCGCAGAGTGCTACGCCAGTTCCGCAGCAATCGCCAACAGCCAACTCGAGCCCCACTGCGCAGGCGATGCCTGAAACACAACCCTCGCCGGCGGCTGCGCCCATCTCCAACGCAAATGCCCAAAACGGCGGACCAGAACCGCAGCTATCTTCACGGCCGGCGGCGACGCCTTCACCCATTGACGAGGCAGCTTCGCCGGCAGCAGCGAATCCCGACATCCGTACCGTGTTCCGCGTGAAGTACGTGGCCGATGGCGCGGTCTATCTGGACGGCGGGCGGGCTGATGGCTTGGCCGAAGGTATAGCGCTGGTGGTGAAAGATGACAGCGCGAAGTCCAACACCCCGACGCCTGGCGCAACGCCCGCGGCTCCGCCTGCTGTGGTCGCAATCACAGCGCATCTGAAGGTAATTTCCGTCGCCCAAAACTCGGCGGTGTGCGAAGTAAGCGCCTCTACCCAGCAGGTGAAGGCCGGCGACCTGGCCTACCTCACTTCAGCGGACGCCGAAGCCCTGGTGCAGCAGCGCGCGTTGAGCAGCACGCGTGTGTACCCGCAGGTGATCACCTTTACCCAGGGCGACCCGATGGATGAAGAAGTGCGCGACGAGGTGCCACGGCCACCGCTGCCGGAAGTTAACCGCACTCGCCTGCTGATTGGCTTCGACTACGGCGGGATCAGCAGCCGCGGCGCAACCTCCATGACCAGTTCGCAATACGGCATGGTGATGCGCACCGACATGACGCGCATCGGGGGCAGCTACTGGAACCTGCACGGATACTGGCGCGGGGAATTCAACTCGCAATCTTCCGCGGCCCAGCCCACCATGCAGGATCTGCTCAACCGGACT
>DATEGM010000077.1:0-7043 GCA_035280085.1 Terriglobales bacterium | reverse complement strand
GCGGCCCGCGGGTGAACGTCTACCACATTGATTTGTATCGCGTGGACACACCGCGCCAGTTGGAAACGCTGGGGCTCGACGATTTGATGGCCAATAACGCCGTTCTGCTGATCGAATGGGGCGAGAAGTTTCCTCGCTTTGTGCGCGAGCGGGATGTGGAAATTGTCCTGGAATCTGTCGGCGAAGACGTGCGACGAATAGCTCTAACGATATAGCACGATATAGCAGGCTGTCATCCTGAAAGAGTTTCCACCGTAGCTTCACCTGCCGCGAAACTCTCTCCGTTTAAATTTGTCATCCTGAGTTGCGCGACCGAGCCTTTGGCGAGGGAGCGCAACGAACGGACCTGCTTTTATACCTCGAAATCGAAATGCAGGGTCCTTCAACTTGTGTCATTTCGCTTCGCTCAGCTCGCGCGCGCTCAGGATGACATCCTTGCTGACTCCCGACTCCCGACTCCTGACTACTGACTTTTCGTCCGCTCATCTCCTGCGACCACTCCATCCTTGAGATGGATCACGCGGTGGGCGTAGCCGGCGATGTCGTGCTCGTGGGTGACCAGCACGATAGTATTGCCTTGCTTGTGCAGGCGGTCGAACAGGGCCATGATTTCATTGCCCGTCTGGGAGTCCAGGTTGCCGGTGGGCTCGTCGGCCAGGATGATGGCGGGATCGTTTATGAGGGCGCGGGCAATGGCCACACGCTGGCGCTGGCCGCCGGAAAGTTCGTTGGGCTTGTGCAGCATGCGGCTCTCCAGGTCCACGGCGCGCAGGGCCAAACGAGCCCGGTCCGCCCGTTCTTCCGCGGGAACACCGGCGTAAATCAGCGGCAGCTCCACGTTATGCAGCGCGGTGGCCCGGGGCAGCAGGTTGAAGGTCTGGAACACGAAGCCGATTTCCTTGTTGCGGATGCGCGCCAGTTCGTCGTCATCCAGCTCGCTCACCAGTTGCTGGTTCAGCCAGTAGCGCCCGGAAGAGGGCGTATCCAGGCAGCCGATCAGGTTCATGAGCGTGGACTTGCCTGACCCGGAAGGGCCCATGATGGCCACATATTCATTGCGGTTGATGCGCAGGTTGATGCCGCGCAAAGCGTGCACCTGCTGCTCCGAGCCCATGTCGTAGGTCTTCCATAGGTCCTCGGCGCAGATCATGCAGTGGTCTGGCGGCGTTACCGTGGCGCGTTCACTCATGCCGGCGACTTCGGTTGCCATTTTCATCTCCTGGCCAGTCACTTGCCAACCCTCAACTCTTCTATGCTTGGACGCGGCGCCGTTGGAAACGTCACGAGCCTTCCTCGTCCAGTTTCTTGGGAGCGGAATTATCAATGCGCACGCTGGCCCCATTGCGCAAAGTACGCAGAACCTTGTAGCTGCCGGTCACGATCTCGTCGCCCTTCTGCAGCCCCTTCAGCACCTCAATGTCGGTGGTGCCGCTGATGCCCGTGTCCACCGGCACAAAAACCGCGCGGCGGTTACGAATTACGAACACACCCTGAATCTCTTTCTTGTCATCGCTCTTGCCGTTCAGCGGCGGCGAAGCCGCCTGCACCGAGCCCTTACCGGAATTTTCCCGCAATTCGGAAGCCTTGCGCACCGTCAGCGCCTGGATGGGGATGGCCAGCGCGTTCTGCCGCGTGGCGGTTGTCACCTTGGCCGTGGTGGAGAGCCCAGGCCGCAGGTTGTCCGGCGGATTCTGCAGGGTCACCACGACCTTGAAATCTTTTGCTTCCTGGCTGGCGATGGTCTGCTGCGAGGTGGAAACTCCGGTGGAGCGTACCACCGCGTTGTTGCCGATCTCGGTCACCGTGCCCTGGAAGCTCTTGTTAGGAATGGCATCAATGGTGACCTCGGCGGGCTGGCCGAGTTGCACGTTCACAATGTCGGTCTCGTCCACCTTGACTTCGGCGGTGATCACCGACATGTCGGCGATGGTCATCAGGGTGCTGCCCGGCGAGTTCTGAATGCCGATGACCACGGTTTCGCCCTCACGCACCGGCAGATTGGTGACCAGGCCATCATAGGGAGCGATGTAGTAGGTCTTATCCAGCACGTCGGTGACGCGGCGCAGGTTGGCCTGATTCTGGGTGATGCGGCCCTGCGCCGATTCCAGTTGCGCGCGCGATTGGGCAATCTCCGCCTGCGACTGGGCCACGCCGGCCTCTGCCGCTTCCCACGCCGCTTTCTTGGCGTCGTAATCGGACTTGGCAATCAGGGCGTCCTTGTACAGGCCCTGGGCGCGCATCCAATCCAGCTTGGCACGATCGTCGTCCGCCTGGGAGCGCGCCAGGTTGGCCTGTGCCGTCTTCAAGGCCGCCGCCGCAGCAACGGCGTCCGTGCGCGCTGCCGCCAGGGATGCACGGGTAGCGGCCACATCAGCGGAGGATTGCACGTTTTCCAGTTGGGCGAGCAATTGTCCTCTCTTGACGCGGTCGCCTTCGCGCACAAACAGCTTGGTGATCTTGCCAAATGCATTGGCGCTGACGTTGACGTATGTCTTGGGCTTGATTTCGCCGGAGCCGGAAACCACCGCCGCCAGGTCCTCTACCTGCGCCTTGCCGGTCTGCACCGTGACCACGTTCTTGCGGCTCTGGTAGACAGTAAAGGCTACTATCGCGGCCAGCAGCAGCCCTGCTCCCACCCCTAGCGCAACTTTTTTCCAGGGCTTCATCTCACCCCTGTGTCTCACCTCGTCCACGGGGCGCACAGGTGGAGATACGGTCTCAACGCGCAGGAAGTTCCCTGATGCTATGGTCATACGAGGCATGCCCCACTCCCGGGGATATTCCGCTGAGCGCGCGGGGCGACCTGCGAATTGTGCGGTGGGAGCAAGTCAAACCCTATAATAACTTCCAGGGTCCAGCCGACCCAAGCTGATTACAGTGGAAAGGGCCTAATGCCTGTTTTTTTACATCTTTACAGAGACAGGGACCCGTAACCCGCCTTGCTTTGCGGCCATCAAATACTTACAATGAAATGACCAGACGTCTGTGGAGGGGTGCCCCATAATGCCGGCTGATGGTTTTCGGCGCACTGTCTTGGCGACGATTTTGGCAGGGTCCGTTTTACTGGGCGCCATGGCTTTCGCCCAGGATTCCAAGACCGATTCCGAAAACAAATCACCTGCCAATCCCGCGGTAAATTCCAACGATACCAAAGACCAGAACGGCGTCAAAAAAGGGGAAAGCCAGGAAGACCCCCTCAAGCGCCCCATCACCGAGAAGCAGCGCAAAAAGAACGAAAAGGCGCTGCACATCGAGCTGAGCAAGACCTACAAGAAATGGCTTGATGAGGACGTGCGCTGGATCATCACCGACCAGGAGCGCGAAGCTTTTCTCAAACTGAGCAACGACGAAGAACGGGATCAGTTTATCGAGCAGTTCTGGCAACGCCGCAACCCCACTCCTGACAGCGTGGACAACCCGTACAAGGACGAGCTTTACCGGCGCATTGCCTACGCCAACGAGCATTTTGCCGCCGGCATTCCGGGTTGGAAGACCGACCGCGGCCGCATTTACATCATGTACGGTCCCGCGGATGAGGTGGAATCGCATCCTTCAGGTGGCACCTACGACCGGCCCATGAACGAAGGCGGGGGCACCACTTCCACCTATCCGTTCGAAGATTGGCGCTACCGCTACCTGGAAGGCATTGGGCAGAACATCATCATCGAGTTCGTGGACACCTGCATGTGCGGCGATTACCACATGACGATGGACCGCTCGGAAAAGGACGCTCTGCTCTACACTCCCAACGCCGGCCTTACCTTCTACGAGCAGATGGGCATGGCGAGCAAGGCTAATCGTTTCACCAGCGGCGGCATTGAGCGCCTGGGCAACGGGCCGATGGCGTCCTCGGAAAACGCCAAGGAGTTCGATCGCCTGGAGCAGTTTGCCAAGTTGCAGGCCCCGCCAGTGGTCAAGTTCAAGGACCTGGAAGAAGTCGTCAGCCACAAAATCAGCGTCAACCTGATGCCCTTTGATGTGCAGACCGACTTCGTGAAGGTCACGGATGACACCATCCTGGTTCCGGTGACGGTCCAGATCAAGTACAAGGACATGACGTTCCAGACCAAGGAAGGCGTTTCCTCGGGCGTGGTCCACGTTTTCGGCCGGGCGACTACTCTGACCGGGCGAATTGCGCAAACCTTCGAAGACACGGTCAAGGTAGACGAACCCGCGGAGTTGTTGCCCAAGGAAACGGAAAAGTCGTCCGTGTACTGGAAGGCCCTGCCGCTGCGCCCCGGGCGCTACCGCATTGACCTGGTAGTAAAAGATGTGAACGGCGATCGCATGGGCACCTGGAGTCGCGGCATCATGGTGCCGGAATACAGCGAGGACAAGCTGGCTACTTCCTCGCTCATCCTTGCCGACGACATGGAGAAGGTTCCCAACCGCGATGTAGGCACGGGCAACTTCGTCATCGGCACTACCAAGGTTCGTCCGCGCCTGGCTGGGGCCAATGGCAAGCCTCCCACCTTCAAGCGCGACCAGAAGGTCAATTTCTGGATGCAGGTGTACAACCTCTCCGTGAACCAGCAGACTCACAAGCCGCAGGCCACCATCGAGTACAATCTGATCAACGCGGCCACTAATCAGGCCGTGTTGCACCGGGTGGAATCCACCGATCAGATGGGCAACATCGGCGGCCAGTTGACTCTGGAGAAAAGCTTGTCGGCCAGCGCATTGTCGCCGGGCATATATCGCTTAAGCATCAAGGTGAACGATAACCTTTCGAAACAAACGGTCGACCCAACAGTGACCTTTGCCGTTGAGTAATTAACTCACGTCCCCAGCGAGGTGGCGAGTTGAAGACCTGCAAGCTCTATCGGTTAGCCGTGGCCATGATCCTGGTCCTGTCGGCGTCCGCCTGGGCCGCGGGCAGGCCGGCGACTGTTACCGGTTGGGTGCACAGCGCCGCAGGGGTCGCGCAGATGGGGGCCGCGGTGGAGATCATCGCTCCCGGTTCCCTGCAGGCGGTGCGTGTCTTCACCGACGATAAAGGCCATTACTCCGCCAAAGGTCTGCTCCCCGGCATTTACCACATTCGGGTTACCGCGCCATCATTCCTGCCTTCGGTGCGAGAGAACGTCAGCCTGCGAGCGGGCGCAGAACGCGTTGTGAACCTGACTTTGGACACGCTCTTTGACGCGTTGCAGACTTTGCCTCGCAAGCCCGGAACCAGCGACGATGATGACTGGAATTGGACTTTACGTTCCTATGCCAACCGCCCCATCTTGCGCCTGGTGAACGGGCGCCCGGAGTTGGTCTCCGGCGAAAGCAGCGACCCTCGGCCGCTTAAAGGCCAGGTGGCATTTGTGGCCGGGGCGAGTGACGACTTCAATGCCGCCTCTTCCGGCGACATGAGTACGGCCTTCTCGGTACAGAGTTCCGTGTTCAGCGCGGGCACGCTCTCGTTTGACGGCAACGTTGGCTATGGCATCGGTACTCCCGGCGTGGTGCGCGCCGCCTATACCCACAGAATGGAAAATGGCTCGACGCCGCAGGTCGCGCTCACCATGCGCCGCTTCGCAACACCCGATAGCGTACTGCACGATGGCGCCCTGCAGGCGCTGGCGCTGACCACCTCTGATGATTTCAGTGTGGGGAGTGCCCTGGAATTCAAGGTCGGCAGCGAACTGCAGGCGATCCAGTTTATGGGCCGGGTCACAGCGGCACGCCCCTTCGGCTCTGTTACCCTTCATCTCTCGCCAGACACGCTGGTGGAATATAAGTACGCCACTTCCGAACCCAATATGCGGCTGGAGAAGGGCTTCGATTCGGCTCCCGCCGATCTGAGCGAGTCCAGCCCGCGTATGTCCATTCTGGGGGGCAATCCGGTTTTAGAGCGCGCTCGCCACCAGGAAATTGCCGTTTCGCGCCGCTTAGGGAACACCCGCGTGCAGGGTGCTGTTTACTACGATCGCATCGCCAACACCATGCTGACGGGCGTAGGCGATGCCAGCACGGAAGTGGGCAATGTACTGCCCGATATCTACTCGCAGAGTTTCTCCTTTGCCGGCAGGGAACTGAAAACAAACGGCTTGCGCTTTGTGGTGCAGCGTAGCCTACCCGCCGGCCTCACCGGCACGCTGGATTACGCCTACGGCGGCGTCCTGGACGTGGCCCCGAATACCTCCTTTGACGCTCTGGGAGGCGCTGTGCGAACCGTTCGCCGCCAGGCCGTCGCCGGCAAGATGAGCGGCACGGCCCCCAGGCTGAAGACGCGCTGGATTGCTTCCTACCGTTGGATTAATGGCAATGCCATAACGCCGGTGGATATGTTTGACGCTTCTCCTGGGCAGGCCGGAGCCTACTGGAACTTCTTCATTCGCCAGCCCTTACCCGGATCTATGTTCATGGTCAACCACATGGAGGCCTTGCTGGAAGTGGATAACCTGCTGGCCCAGGGATATGTCCCCGTGGTGGCCAAGGATGGCCGGACTCTCTACCTGGTCCAGGCGCCTCGCACCCTGCGTGGCGGTTTGGCCTTCAGTTTTTGATCCTAACCTGCTGATTTACGGGATCTTACTCCAGGAGTTTTTGCCACCACTTCCTGGCTGGGCGCTCGGGCACATAGACTGGCTCATCGCTGAGGCCAAGGAAGCCGCTGGCTTCGAATCCCACAGGGTCGTTATTGACAGGAGCCAGGGCTGGCCGGCGGAATTTCGCGACCAGCACGTGCTTGCCGTTCTCCGAGGGCAGGGCCAGCAACGAGAGATAAGCGTGGCTGTGCAGAGCGGTCTGCAGGGGATCGGCTTCCGGATCACATACCGTGAGCAGGTGCAGATTTCTGGAAATGGCTTGCGCGGTCGACTTATCGAAGGCGATGCATCGCCCCATGGATCCCCCGAATGCCCATTTTGGGCCTGTTCAGCATATCAGATGCATGCCAGCCGCCTTGTGCTGGTTGAGAGATGCGGAACGTGACATTGCCACTAACGATGCAGGCGGCAATGGACGGGCTTCTTCCTGGAAAGTAGGCGAGGTTCGGAATGCGGTTTGTCTACGAAATATCAGTTGATATCATAACTAAGCAGTAAACTTGA
>DATEGM010000076.1:0-2345 GCA_035280085.1 Terriglobales bacterium | reverse complement strand
TTTCGACTCGGGGATGCCCCCTCGCTCAACATGACAGAAATTGGAGTGCATTCAAGATCAGAAGGTCGTGCTGACTCAAAATGCGCCAGGCTACTCCACTTCCTTGGCCCAGGCCACGGCGATGGGATGAAAGATGTCCAGCACGGCGAGAGCGAGCAGCAGGCAGATGGGAGGAAGCAGGCACTCGCTGTGCCATTTCGAATTGAGAACAGCGCCCGAGGCAGCGCCGGCCACGAATGCGATCCAGGAGCCGGTCATGAGGGCGAGCGCCTGGGCGGATTTTTGCCGCGGACTGAGGCGCAGGGCAAGCCTGATGCGCCGCCGGAAGCGGCCGCGGGTGCGGTCATGGAGCCAGAAAATGTAGACGGCGAGCGCCTCCGCCAGAGTGGTCAGCGATCCGGTGACGTGGGTGGTGCGCAGGGAGAGCGCGCCCACGTGGCTGATGGTGGCATTCTGCAAGCCCATGGCCAGGGCGGGAAGAGCGACAATCAGGTAGAACAGTGAGGCGGAATGGGTCTGCACCTGCCCGCCGCGCAGATGCGCAAGGCTGAGGGGGATGAAGGCGGCCAGCATGGCGGCTTCGAGGGCGAAGGTGATGGAGGAGGTGGCGACAATGCCGGCGCGCTTGCCGGTTTCGTGAATCAGCGCGCAGGAAACCAGGCCGGCCACGAACATGAGGACCGGCCAGCCCTCGCGCGCCACTTCGCTCCAGTTGAGCAGGGCCGCGTGCAGGCCCACGCTGACGGTGTTGCCGCTCATGTTGGCGGTGTAGATGTGGGAAAGCAGGAGGTAGCCGACCGCGTCCACAAATCCCGCCACCCAGGTGACGGCGAGGGCGAGCGCCGCCTTTTCCTTCGCGGACAAGGGGTGCGGCGCGCGAGTCTTGCTGGCCTCCATCTCCCGGTGAGATGCGCTGGTGGCGCGGTAGTATTGCCTGGCCTTGCTGACTGCGGACTCCCGCCTGTGAAATACTGCTTCGGCGCAAACATTCTCTTTCTGGAGAACTCGATGAGCCCTCTCTCACGGCGGTCTTTTCTTAAGAATTCGTTCGGTGCGGCGGCAGCGGCCTCGGCGTATGCGGCGGTGCCGGCGGTTCTGGGCGGCCGGCTGGAAGCTGCGGCCGCCGGCCCCCACATGACTTTTCCCACCGCGCCCCGGGAACGCATATCGGTGGCGTCGTGGCCGTTTCGCTTCTGGATTGACAGTCCCACCAACACCTACCGCGACCGCAGCAAGCCGGGCATGACCCTGCTGGAATTTCCGGCCATGGTGGTGAAGGAGTTCAAGGTCAATAAACTTGAGCCGCTGGGGCAGCATTTCGCCTCCACCGACGCCGGCTACCTGGGCGTGTTCCGCGAGGCGGTGCGGAAGGCGGGTTGCCACATTGTGGATATCCCGATGGGAGGCGAGGAGAGCTATTACGATCCTGACCCGAAGGTGCGCCAGAAAGCCATAGACCTGGGCAAGAAGTGGGTGGACATTGCCGTGGCGGTGGGCTCGCCCAGCATTCGCAATCATATTGGCGGGGCAAAGAACGTTAAGCCCGACGTGGCACGCACCGCGGAGTCGCTGGGCCAAGTGGTGAAGTATGCCGCTTCCAGGAACGTGGTGGTTAACCTGGAAAACGATGACCTGGTGAGCGAGGATGCGTTCTTCCTCGTCAATGTGATCAAGAAGGTGAACAGCCCCTGGCTGCATGCCCTGCCCGACTTCTGCAACTCTATGATGGGCGGCGACGCCGATTTCGATTACAAAGCCGTAACGGCCATGTTCGGCCACGCTTACAACATCTGCCACGTGAAGGATTCGGAGGTGGGCGACGGCGGCAAAGAATACCGCATTGATATTCCCAAAACCTTCGGCATCCTGAAAGCTAGCGGCTTCCGCGGGTATTGCTCGATGGAGTGGGAAGGAGCGGGGGACTCCTACCAGGGCACGCATAAACTGATTGCCGACACGCTGAAATATTTGTAGCTCGCGCTCCCTCGCCATGCCTCGGTTCGCGCTCGCTGAAGTAAAAAGGAGCCGCATACCCAGGGCTGACGCCCTGGGCTAAAAGCTGTTGCGCCCTTCGGGCTGGCACTGGGTGAGCTGAACTGTTGTGCTCACTACAATCAGTTCTATTCCGCCAGGGCTGACGCCCTGGGCCAGGAGTGGTTCGCCTTTTCGACTTCGCTCATGGCAGGCTCATGAGGCTGGAGTGTTGGCGAGCAAGAACTCGGGCGACAGCAGAAAAGCGGGTCCTTCGCTGCGCTCAGGATGACAACTCGTGAGAGTAGCGGGCGCTGGTCGCATAAGTGGAGTAATTTGACGAAGTTGCGAAAGCCCCGCGGGGCTTGGTCTTT
>DATEGM010000075.1:0-4460 GCA_035280085.1 Terriglobales bacterium | reverse complement strand
GTCCGCAACCGCGAAGAGATTGACAAGGTGGTCAGCCTCACCCTGCACCACTTCGGCCGCATTGACGTCTGGATCAATAACGCCGGTTATGGGATGAGGGATTCCGTGGAAATGATGGATATGGCCGAGTGCCGCTCGCTTTTCGACACCAACCTCTTCGGCGCCATCCACGGCATGCAGGCGGTGATTCCGGTGATGAAGCAGCAGGGCTCGGGAACCATCATTAACATTTCCAGCGTGGCCGGGCACATTCCGCTGCCCTACTCGGCGGCTTACAGCGCCAGCAAGTTCGCCATGAACGCCATTGGCAAAGCTGCCCGCGGAGAGTTGCGGGGAACCGGAGTACACGTTTTAACCGTGTGCCCTGGTTATGTGAAGACCAACTTCCAGTCGAACCGTGTGCCGGGCCGGTCAGGGATGGAATTGCGGCGACCCGCCCGCGGAATCAGTGCTGACCGCGTGGCCCGCGCAACCTTGCGTGCCTATCTGAAAGGCAAGCGCGAAATAGTGGTGCCCTGGACCAACCACATTTATGTGAAGTTCTACCAGCTTTTCCCCCGTCTGGTGGAAGACAGCATGGCCCGCATGGCCAGGCCCATGAAGAAGCCGGCGCCCGAGACCAGCGGGGCAAGGCGATAACTTTTCAAGCTGCTGAACTATGGCGGGTGCCCCACTCAAGCCCAGTTTTGGCTTGAGTGGGAGAAGAAGTTGAGAACCGCGCTTGCCCTTCGTGCCCGTTAACAACGTTTTGTCATCCTGAGCGCAGCGAAGAGCCTGCTTCCTCGCGTCCTCTACGGTTGTATTGGGTGCCCCACTCAAGCCCGGTTTTGGCTTGAGTGGGAGAGGAAGTTGAGAACCGCGCATGCCCTTCGTGCCCGTTAATAACGTTTTGTCATCCTGAGCGCAGCGAAGAGCCTGCCCTGAGCGTAGTCGAAGGGACCTGCTTTTCTCGGCGTCCTCTGCGGTTCTGGTTTATACACCGTGGGCCATGACCACCGCCAGCGCGGCGATGGCCGCGGTTTCGGCGCGCAGAATTGTCGGGCCCAACGAAGCGGCTTTCCAACCCGCTTCCGCGAACGCCTGCAATTCCTCGTTGGTCCAGCCGCCTTCAGGGCCGATGGCGAGAACGGTTGAAGCGCCCGGGCCGCACAGTTCGCCCAACGCAACCGAGGTTTCCACCTCCGACAACACTATGCGTCGCGCTCCCGGCACAGCCAGCACGTCGCGCAGCTTCGCAGGACCCGCAATTTCCGGCGGAGCCGCCCTTCGCGCCTGCTCGGACGCCTCTCGTGCAATGCGCCGCCAGCGCTCCACGCGTTTGATTGCGGATTCCGCCAGGTGAGCATCCGTTCGCCGCGCCGCGAAAGGCACAATGCGCGTCACACCCAGCTCGGTGCACTTCTCGATTGCCCACTCCATGCGGTCAAATTTGAAAATCGCCAGCGCCAGCGTGACCTGCACCAACGGAGTGGCTTCCACTTCTTCTCCCAACTCAAACTCCACCCGCTCTTCGGCAACTGAAAGGACACGCCCGCGCCGCACCACGCCGTCCGCCGCGATATCAAACTCCTGCCCTACCTGGGCGCGCAGCACTCGCGCCAGGTGCGCAGCGTGCTCCCCAAGCAGTACAGCGCGCTTGCCGCTTACCTGGTCGGCAATCCAGCGGCGCCGCGTCATCGCAGCAGCACCAGCCAGGTGGCCACCGCCGCCACTGCGTACAGCACGCCAAAAAAGATGTTCTGAGATTTCAAACTGGAGGTGTCGAAGCGCGTGGTGTTGCCCACCATCTCCACCCCGCTCAGCAGGCCGATAGCTGCGGCCAGCACCAGCCAGGCCTGCTGCCGCCACAGGATGGCGTAGAGAATCGCGGCCACTACGGAAATTGCCGCTGAGACCAGGCCAATTTTGAAGTAACGGGAGCGCCTCTGGGGAGCGGCCATGCGTTCATTGGTGAGCACTGCAACTCGCTGCGGCATGGCCAGCCGCATCACCGCCGGCAGTACGGTTACGAACAAAAGGAAGTAGGCGTAGTAGTGCTCAAACCTGGCCAAAGATGTCTTTCACTTTGCTGAGCAGCGTCTTGCGCTGAGGCTTGTTTTCAATGCGCCCCAGCCCGTCCAGTTCCTGCAGCAGTTCGCGCTGGCGTTTGTTCAGCTTGCTGGGCGTCTGCACCTTAACTTCCACGAACAGGTCGCCTTTGCCGTGGCTGTTGACCACCGGCACTCCCTTGTGGCGGACGCGGAAGGTGGCGCCCGATTGCGTGCCCTCGGGAATTTTCAGCAGGTGCTCGCCTTCCATCGTTGGCACCATGATCTCCGTGCCCAGCGCCGCCTGCGAGAACGAAATGGGAATTACGCAGTGCAGGTCGTTGCCTTCGCGGTCAAAGAAGGCGTGCTCCTTGACGTGCAGCACGATGTAGAGGTCGCCCGCGGGTCCGCCGTTGGCTCCCGCCTCGCCCTGTCCGGCATAGCGGATGCGCGTGCCATCTTCCACCCCTGCCGGCACCTTCACTTCCACCATGCGTTCCTGTAGCGTCCGCCCCTGGCCTTTGCACTTGGGGCAGGGATCGGTAATCACGCTGCCTGCACCCTGGCATGTGGGACAAGTGCGCGCGATGCTGAAGAATCCCTGCTGGTAGCGAACCTGCCCGCGGCCTGCGCAGGTGCGGCAGGTGACCGGTGCTTTGCCCGGCGCCGCGCCTGAGCCTTTGCACTCCTCGCAAGCTTCGTGCCGCCGCACCCGCACCTGCGAGGTGACGCCAAATACCGCCTCGTCAAATTCCAGCGTCAAATCTTCGCGCAGGTCAGGACCGCGCTGCGCCCGGCTGCGACCCCGCCTGCCGCCGCCTCCGAACAGGTCGCCGAAACCGAAGAAGTCGCCGAATATGTCGCTGAAATCCTGGAAGATAGTGGCATCGAAGCCGCCGAATCCGCCCGCTCCCCCGCCTGCCGCCGCTCCCACGCCGGCGTGCCCGAAGCGGTCGTACAGGGCGCGCTTTTGCGAATCTGCCAGCACGCTGTACGCCTCCGTCGCTTCCTTGAACTTTTCTTCTGCCTCAGGATTCCCCGGATTGCGGTCAGGATGGTATTGCAGCGCCAGCTTGCGGTAGGCGCTCTTCACTTCCTGTTCGCTGCAGGTGCGGGCGACTCCCAGCACCTCGTAAAAGTCGCGTTTGCCGTTACTGGTCGGAATAGTCAATCCTCGGATTGCTTTGAAATTTATTTCTTGGAATTTCGCGCCACCCGCACCATCGAGGGACGCAACAGGCGGTCCTTCAGCTTGTAGCCCCGCTGCATTTCATCCAGAACATGGTGGTCCGGCACCGTATCACTGTCCACCATTTCAATGGCCTCATGCAGGCGCGGATCAAAAGGCTCGCCCTTGGCCGGAATCGGCCGCAGTCCCAGCTTTTCCAGCGCATCCTGCAATTGCTTGCGGATTAGCTCCACCCCGGCGCGGAAGTCCTCGTGCTTCTGCACTTTGATTTGCAGAGCGCGGTCGAAGCTGTCCAAAATTGGCAGCAGGTTCTTGAGCGCGTCCGTCAGCGCAAAGTCCTTGTACTCCTGCTGCTCGCGCGCGGCGCGTTTGCGGGCGTTATCGAACTCCGCCTGCAGCCGTGCCATGCGGTCCAGCAGCAGGTTGCGTTCCGCCTGCGCCTTTTCCAACTCGCCGCGCAGAACGGACACATCCTCGCCCGCCGCTGCAGCTTGTGCCTGCTCCTCTGATGCCTCCTCAGCGGGCGGCAGTTCGTGTTCCAGGTCCAGATCCCGTGCTTCCGTTTCGGTTTTACCGTTGCTCCTTGCCATATTTCACTCTGATTCGTTCAGGATTCGATCGAAGAGGCGCGCTATGTACGACACCGCCGTAATGGTGTGCTCGTAATCAATCCGCGTGGGTCCGATTACCGCCAGCGAGCCCATCACCTCGCCGCCTACGCGAGCTGGCGCCCCGATCAGCACCAGGTTACGCATGTGCGGCTGGTTCTCCTCCAAACCGATGATCACCCGTACCGCCTCCTCTTTCGTATTGAGATAGGCGCTCAGCAGGTCCGCCAGCTTTTCCTTTTCTTCCAGTGTCTTCAGCATTTCGCGCAGCCGCTGCCGGTCTTCTTCGTTTACCACGAGGTTGGAGGTGCCCTCCACCCACACGGTTTGCTTGCCCTGCTCGCTTTCCAGGGCTCCTTCGCGGTAGAGAGCCTCCACCGACTGCATCAGCCGGTCATACTCGCTGCGTTCCTGCTCGATGCGGCGGGCCAGTTCGGTCCGCAGCGCTTCCAGCGTCCAGCCTCGGAAATTCTCGTTGATGTAGCGCGAAGCCGAGTCCAGGTCCGCCTGCCCCAGGTCGTGGCTCATGCGCAGCACCCGGTCGCGCACCACCCCAGCGCGCGTCACCACCACCGCCAGCACCTTCTGCTCCGCCAGGCGCGAAAAGTACACATGGTCAAGCGCATTGCGCGAGCC
>DATEGM010000074.1:0-5146 GCA_035280085.1 Terriglobales bacterium | reverse complement strand
CCCCCTGCGCCCGCGCCGGGAACGCGACGTAGAACGTGGCCCCGCCGTCCACCGTCGCTTCCGCCCAGGTGCGGCCGCCGTGGCGGTGGACGATGCGCCGCACCGTCGCCAGCCCGATGCCCGTGCCCTCGAACTGGTCGGAGCGGTGGAGGCGCTGGAAGACGCCGAACAGCTTGTCCGCGTACTGCATCTCGAAGCCGACGCCGTTGTCCTTGACGAACAGCACGACCTCGTCGGCCCCGCCCGCGACCTGCCCGACCTGGATGACGGCCTGGGCCTGCGGGCGCGTGTACTTGACCGCGTTGCTCAGCAGGTTGCTCAGGACGACGCGCAGCATGGCGGGGTCGCCGGTCACGTCGGGCAGGCCGCCGACCTTGAACTCGACCGAGCGTCCGTCCAGCTCCGGCCGCAGGTTCTCGATGGCCTCGCGCGCGAGCGAGCCGAGGGACACGCGGCTGCGGGCCAGCTCGCCCCGGCCCATGCGCGAGAAGGCGAGCAGGTCGTCGATGAGCTGGCCCATGTGCTGGGAGGCGCGGGCGATCGTCTGGAGGTGGCGCTGGGCGGTCTCGTCGAGCGCGCCCGCGGTCCGCCGCTGGAGCATGTCGACGAAGCCGTTGATGTGGCGGATGGGCGCGCGCAGGTCGTGGGAAACCGAGTAGCTGAACGCCTCCAGCTCCTGGTTGGCGGAGGTAGCCTCCGCGATCTTCTGATAGAGCTCGGAGTTCAGCCGCCGCACCTCGTCCTCGGCCCGCTTGCGCTCCGAGATGTCGATGAAAGTTCCCTCGATGATGAAGGGCTGTCCGTCGCGAGATTCGGTGACGCTCAGATTTTCCAGAATCCACACGGGAGTGCTGTCGTTTCGCAAGAGGCAGACTTCGAGATTACTGAGCACTCCGTCGCGTGCCAGCCTTTGCAACGCTCCCTCCAGATCGCCGGCATGGACGAAATAGCTTTCTGCCTTGCGATACAGAAGTTCCTGCGGCGACTCATATCCCAGGATGTGCGCTCCCGCCTCATTGCACTCCACCAGGCCTTCATCCGCCTGGTAGCGGAAAATGCCGGCCAGGCTGCGCTCGAATAGCAGGCGATAGCGGCTCTCCGACTGGCGCAACTGTTCCTCTGCCGCCTTGCGGGCGCTGATGTCAATACCCACGCCGGCGATGCAAGGCTGGCCTTCCACGAGCAGCGGGGCGGAGGTCAGGTAATACGGAATTCGTACGCCCTCCTTGCTAAGCAAAGCGCTCTCAGCTTCGGAAAACCCTTTTTCCATTGCTTCCAGAATCTTGCCGCGCATAAGGTCGCGGCCTTCCGGAGCAATCGTGTCGAAAGCGGTGACCGAGACAAGTTCAGCGGCAGAGTAGTGCAGCACCTGTTCAAGGCTGTGGTTCCAGCGCACAAACCTGCCGTTCTTATCAATAATGACGAACATCACCGGCAAACTGTCAATCAGGGCCTGGGAATACGCTCGTTCCGCCTGTAGTTCCTGCCGCGCCTGCTGCAGGGCGGCTCGCAAGTCGCGGCCCAAAGCAGGCGAGAGGAATTCTTCGGCCAGGGACGTTCCCGGATTGTGATCCTGTTGCGGTGCCAAGGCAGGCCTCGGTTCGAAGCAGGGGCATCCTCCCTGGCTGCGCCCCGATGCGGTGAGCACCGGCGGCCGCAAACAGACGTGCCCTGCTCCTCATTCTAGGTTTGGCAGCAACCGAACCAGAGGCAGATGGCGGGAACCATCCCTAAAGTTTTCCCACGGCAATACCGAGTTCCAAAATAGCGCCGGGAGGGCTTGATGCAGCAAGGATGGGCCCGGCCTGCTTCCGACGCTATTTAGCCTGCTTCGGGACGGATTTTGTAGGGCTAAGTCTGGCCAATTCTTCCGGAACGGTGCGCCGAGCCCCCAGGGCAGTGCGATAGGTGCTTAGGATCGAGGCCGCCTGCCGAAACAGGGGTTCGTAGGCGCTCTGGTCCACCTTGGGCGCATCCGGCCCGCCGGCACAACGCGCCAGCACCACCGACGGTTTGCCGAAACGCTCCAGGCGGATGTGGTCAGGAGGAGTGCCGGCAGCCAGGGCAGCGGCAGGGCTGGTAACCGCCGCAACTGTTTCAGTAAGCGAAACCTGCAGCAAGTCCTTGGGATCGCGCACGGCGAATACCAGTGTCTCCACCATGTGTTCCTTGTCCACGCTGAAGGAATAGAGCGCGTTGAGGAAGGGCGAAGCGGCGGAAAGCTCGCGGCGGATGCGCACCCAGTCGGAGAGTGGGCCAGCAGCGGTACCGCTGTTGCGCTTGCCCGTCAGGGCTGCTGCCGCGTCCTGGGACAAGGTGGTGCGGCCTCGCGCCACTTCAAAATCGGTTCCCCATCGAGGCTTAGCTGGGATGCGGGTCAGGGCATCGGCTATTTCCTTCTGTTCCGCCGCTCCGGGGGTACATACGTTGAGTACGTTCACCCGCACGGGCGGGGCCTTCTCCTGTGCCGCCGTGGGAAGAACAAAAACCGTGATCATCACAGAGACACAGAGGCACAGAGAGAAGCATTGAAGATTGAAGAATGACGATTGACGAATGAAAAGCCGCCGCAGCAGCGCCGCAATCGTCAATCGACAACCTTCAATCTTCAATCTTCACTCCTCTGTGTCTCTGTGGTGAATTGGTTCTTGACGATTCTAAGACGATCTGCCGAGTGGGAAAAGAACCGCCGAGATTCCCCCGCCTGCACCGATTGTTGTAAGCTGCTGGGCTCGCCAGAATCACTCTTGCGGAGGTGGAAGGCATGGACCGGGTCCGCGGGTGGGTGTTAATCGCTACCGTGATGGCAGGCGCCGCGGCGGTTCTCGCTGCCCAGGCAACGCCCTCGGCGACGCTTTCCGACAAGCCGCTCTCGCAGCGCTGGCTGGACTACAACATTGACGCTCGGGTGGACGCGCAGAAGCACACCATTGACGCCACCGAAGTGCTCACCTGGCACAACTTCACCGGCAAACCCCAGGACACATTTCCGTTCCACCTCTACCTGAATGCCTTTCAGCCGAAGTCTACATTCATCCGCGAAACCCATCTTTACAACCCGGATTACGAATGGAAGCAGAAGAACTACGGCGCGGCGGAGGTGAAATCCCTGGAAGTTGTGGGAGTGGGCGACCTGACCTCGCAGATGCGGTTCATCTCGCCTGACGACGGCAATCCCGATGACCGCACCGTTTTCCAGATCAAACTTCCCAAGCCGACAGCGCCCGGCGGCGTGGTGCAGTTCAAAATCGCGTTTCACGACCAACTGCCGGAAGTGCTGGCGCGCACCGGCTACAAGCGCGACTTCATCATGGGCGCCCAGTGGTTCCCGAAAATAGGAGTGTGGTGGCAGGGCGCCTGGAATTGCCACCAGTTCCACCGCACGACCGAATTCTTCGCCGAATTCGGCACCTTCGAGGTCAAGCTCACCCTGCCGCAGAACGAAGTGGTGGGCGCCAGCGGGGTGGAAGTTTCCAGCGTGAATAACCCCGACGGCACGAAGACGCTGAGCTTCTATGGCGAGGACATTCACGATTTTGCCTGGACCGCCGAACCCGAATACCGGGTGGTAACCGGCACCTTCCAGGGCAGCATGGGGCCGGTGAAGATGCGCATGCTGGTGCAGCCTGGGCATATGTCGAGCGCGCCCCGCTACCTGCAAGCTCTGGAAGGCACGCTGGACCGCTTCGACAAATGGTACGGGCCTTATCCTTACAAGCAGATCACGCTGGTGGATCCGCCGCACGGTGCGCTGGAGGCTGGCGGCATGGAGTATCCCACGCTGTTCACCGCCGACACCACCTGGTGGGCGCCCAAAGGCTTGCTGTTTCCCGAAGATGTCACGGAACACGAATTCGGCCATCAGTATTGGTATGGAATGGTGGCCACCAACGAATTCGAAAACGCCTGGATGGATGAGGGCATCAACAGCTACACCGAAGTCAAAATCATGGAATCGCTGTACGGGAAAGATACCTCCATCCTGAACATGCTCGGCGCACACCTGGGAGCAAGCGATTATGAGCGGCTGATGTACTCTTCCGTGGCCGAAGACGATCCCATGTCTCGCTTTGGGTGGCAGTACATGAACGGCAACTCCTATGGCGGCATCACTTACGGAAAAACTGCTACTGTGCTGCGGACGCTGGAGACGGTGATCGGCGAAGAGACCATGCGGCGGGCGCTGCACACCTACTTCATGCGCTATCGCTTTACTCATCCCACGCAGGAAGACTTCCTGAAGACGGTGGAAGAGGTTTCGGGCAAGAACCTGCGCTGGTGCTACGACCAGGCGGTGTTTGGAACCCAGGTAATGGACTATGAAGTTCTGGGCGTGCGCTCCAACCGTGCGGACTGGTACCAGAAAAATCCACCGAAGGAGAAGGAGGGCGAGACCCTCTACCACAGCACCTTGCTGGTGCACCGCAAGGGGGACTTCATCTTCCCCGTGGATGTCGAGGTGAAGTTCGATAACGGTGAGACTGCAACCGAGCACTGGGACGGACGAGACCGCTGGGTGCGCTACCAATACGACAAGAAGGCAAAGGTGGTCTTCGCCGAGCTTGACCCCGAACACCAGGCCTGGCTGGACAAGAACTTTTTTAACAACAGCCAGACGCGGGAAGCCAATCAGGCGCCGCACCACAAGCTGGCGATGTATTGGACAGTAATTTCGCAGTGGTGCGCGCAGTTGCTGGCCTGGCTGGTGTAGGAGCAGTTGTCAGTACCCAGTACCCAGTGGCCCAGTCGTACCAGTTCGGTAGAGACGTTGCTTGCAACGTCTTTTTAGTGGAACGATGCGAGACGTAACAGATTACGTCTCTACCGCGATTTTCTTAGAAGGACAATGTTTTTGAACCGGCACTCGCCAGCCCGAAGGGCGAAACAGAATTTAGCCCAGGGCGTAAGCCCTGGGTACCGGGTAAAAGATGATTGCGAGCCCCTTCAGGGGCGGCACAGTCCAGGCAGCTAGTCAGCAGGTTTTCAGAATGGAAAAGAGCTTCCTCTCCGACGGATTCAGCCGCGTATGGCGGCACCAGCGCATCCTGTGGTGGCTGTTTGTGATCAACCTGGCGCTCGGTCATCTTTCTATTTTTGGCATGGTATCGCGCTGGGCGGGGGTGCTCGACCACAGCCTGGCCGCCGA
>DATEGM010000073.1:0-3331 GCA_035280085.1 Terriglobales bacterium | reverse complement strand
AGATATCTTTTTTGGGTGAGTGCGTCGAGGCGTTGCGCGTACTGAAGGTGTTCCTGAGCCAACCGGCGGAATTCGTCGTGGTTGGCCATAAGCAAGTCTCTTGGAGAGAGCATCCTGCCAGGCCTCCTGTCTACATCTACGGTTACGCTAGCACACTGGCTGTGCCGCTTCAACCGATTTTCCAGTTCGGGACAGAGTTGAGTGCAGCTGCGGGCCGCTTCCCGATGCGGGCCGAACCGGGCTCCGGTTGAAACGTATAACTTGTTGTTTGCCAGATAATTAGGCGCCGTTTTGCAGGTTGTACCTGCAGACGATCGCGACCTCCTCGGGGTTTTGATAGTACCGGGCCCTGGAGCCGGCCTCAACAAATCCACAAGCCCGGTAAAGGGCTCGAGCCGCAGCATTGGAGGCGCGCACCTCGAGCAGTACGGTGAGCGCGTGCTGCTGCCGGGCACGCTCCAGAAGACTACGCACAAGCAGCGTTCCCAAGCCCTGGCGGCGGGCAGGGGGAGCTACCACGATGTTTTCCAGTTCCCACTCCGGAGCAGCGGTCTGGGCGACCAGGAAAGCCTGCAATGGGCCATTTTCGGCTAACAGGCAGAGGCGCGGCAGGGCGCCTGATTGGAAGATGGCTTCGTATTGCGCCCGTGACCAGTGGGCAGCGCTGTGCGCTTCCCGCTCCACGGCTAGCAGCGCGTCAATATCCCCGGGCGTGGCCAGGCGAATCGTGGGTGCACTCACGAAGGCATTGTAGCGGCGAGATGGGAGGCGCTATCGGAGGCCGCAGAAATTGCGAAGTTAGGGGACCTGGAGAGCAGGTTCAGAGCATGGCTTGGAAGTTGGGAGATCTAGTTTGGACTCTGGTGTGCAAATTTTGAACCTGTGTGGAAGCACCCGGCTTCAGCCGGGTGGGAAAGAGCTTTTTAAGTGAATTCCGAGCGGATTTAGTCCGCGAGGAATCCCTGCACCGACCGGGGCTAAAGCCCATTCTGAATTTTGTCCCGGTGTCGTGCGGCTGAAAGCCGCACGCTTCCACGGTAGCGCGCTCATTGTGCTTCGTGTCATTCGGCGCAAAGCCGTACGCTTCGACGCCAGCACGTGCTCCCTTCGGCCAAAACATCTTAAATGGGCACGACAAAGGAGGCGCTTCAAATCTGTGCCTATGGAGATAAGAAAGCACTTTCGTGCGCGCCTTCCGTGCACTTCCTTAAGCCAGTGGCGACTTAGCATCGAAGCACGCCGGCCCGGCGAACATCATGCGCTATATGCTTGTCGCTCTCCTGTTGAGTTCATCTCCACTCCTGGCTCAGTTCGAGCCGGGTGAGTTTCACCATCACAAATTCTGGGACATGCAAAATGTCGCCATTCACAGCATGAACTTTGCCATGCAGACGGCGGACGCCTTCAGCACCCGCCACGTGCTCGACCGCCACAACGGGATCGAGCGCAATCCCTGGGCGCGGCAGTTCGTGACCCACGGCTGGGGCGGCCAAGCGGCTTACAGTTGGGGGCTGAGCGTGGGCGGCACCATCCTGACCAGCTACTTCCTGCACCGCAGCGGACATCACCGGCTGGAGCGAGTTTTGCCCATGATCGAGATCGGAGCGACGGCGGGCACGGTGTTTGGCATGAACCTGCGCCACCGGGAGACGCCGCCGCGCTAGCTGAACGCGGCGACGATGGCCCTGACCAGGCCGGGGACGGTGTACTCGCGGGCCTCGATGTCCACCGGCAGGCCCAGGTGACGCAAAGTCGCCGAGGTAACCGGGCCAATGGAGGCCAGCTTCACGCCTTGCAGAAGGGGCGCGGGAGCGGACTCGCGATCGGCTTTTAGATCAAGAAAAAGGGAGACGAAATTGCGGACGGTGGACGAACTGGTAAAGGTGATGACGTCAGGCTTCTGGCCGCTGTCCTCGAGCGCCGCCCGCAGGCGGCTGCGCGAGCCCTCGGGCGCGACCGTCTCATAGGCTTCGACCACGGTGACCACAGCGCCGGCGCGGCGCAACTCTTCCGGGATCACGTCGCGGGCGATTTTGGCGCGCACCAGCAGGATGCGCTGCCCTTTCACCTGCCCGCGCAGGCTGCTCACCACCGCTTCCGCCACGTACTTGTCGGGGACCACGTCCACCTGGAACTGCTCTGCTTCCAGGGCCTGCTCGGTGGCGGGGCCGATGGCGGCAACTTTGAGATGAACAAAGTTAAGGGCATCAAGCCCGAGGCGCTGGATGCGCCCGGCCAGCGCCTTGACGCCGTTGACGCTGGTCAGGATGAGCCAGTCGTAGTCGTGGATCTGGAGCAGCGCGTCGTCGAGAGCCTGGAAGGAAGCCGGAGGACGAATTTCTATAAACGGAATTTCCAGCACCTCCGCTCCCAGCTCACGCAGGGGAAAGGAAAGGGCTTCCGCCTGATCGCGGGCGCGGCTGACCACGATGCGCTTGCCCGCGAGCGGGCCGGACGGCGCCGGGGAGGAGACAGCAGGTGTTTCTTTCTTCTTCATGGCTGCTGGGGAGCGGCGACAGCGCCGCCATAGACTTCCTGCAGGATAGCTTCGGCTCCGCGGGCAAGCAGGGCGGCCGCCACCGCCGCCGCCAGTTTCTGCGGGCTGGTATCGCTCTGGGATTCGCGCAGCACCTGCGAGCCGTCGGGGTGAGCCACGACGGCGGTGAGGTGGATGCGCTCGCCCCGCACTTCGGCAAAGGCGCCGATGGGCACCTGGCATCCGCCCCCCAGTTGGCTCAGCAGGGCGCGCTCGCAGGTAGTGGCGGTGCGGGCGGCGGCATCGTCGAGAAACAGCAGATGCCGCCGGGTCGAGGCGTCGCCTTCCCTGATCTCAATCCCCAGAGCTCCCTGTCCGGCGGCGGGGCACATGGTCTCCGCGGGAATCGCCTCGCGCACCAGTTCGGTGCGGCCCAGGCGGCGCAGGCCGGCGGCGGCCAGGATGATGGCGTCAAATTCGCCACCTTCCAGCTTGCGCAGGCGGGTGTCCACGTTGCCGCGCAGAGGATGGATTTCGAGATCGGGGCGCAGGGCGCGGAGCTGCGCCTGCCGGCGCAGGCTGCTGGTGCCGACGCGCGCTCCCTGAGGCAGATGGGAGAGGCCGTCATAGCTTTTCGAGAGCAGCACGTCGCGCGGGTCCTCGCGGCGGGTGATGGCGGCGAGCTCGAAGCCGGGCGGAACCTCGGTGGGCAGATCCTTCAGGCTGTGCACGGCCAGATCCACGCGGCCCTCGGCCAAGGCTTCTTCAATTTCTTTGGTGAACATGCCTTTGGTGCCGACCTTGGCCAGGGCCACGTCGGTGATTTTGTCGCCGGTGGTGCGGATAATTTCCAGC
>DATEGM010000072.1:0-5836 GCA_035280085.1 Terriglobales bacterium | reverse complement strand
TCCACTACGCTGCAGCGTGTGACCACAGAAGCGGCTCGCAATCTGGCGCGAGCTCCGACAAAAGCCGGCGCCAGCACGCGGGCAGTGCGATGGATACGGGCATCCTCCCCAACCCACACACCAGGCTTTACTTCCCGTCCCTGCGGACGAATGTCGCAGCGCATCAGCAGCGCATCTTGTGCCAGGCGCCGCAGGTCGCGGGGAGTCTCCATGTGGTTGACGTACCCAGGCATAATGTAAGGCTCAGACGGAAGGCGCGTCGCCCGCAGTCCGTTTCTTATTAGGAAAGACGCATCGCTGCGCCTCGCCGCATGCACTATTGCAGCGTCAAGCGGGCCTCCTGCTTCGTCGAAGACGACGGTGGAGTTTTGCCGCCGTTCCGAGTGGAAGCGCACCAAAGCATCGAAATCTATTTCCGCGTACGGGCCCAGGCGAAGCAGTAGGACATTGTCTATTCCCTCGCTGGCGTAGGCGGAGAACGCCTCCTCAGCGGCACGCCACAGCTGATTTGCTGGAAGGCACGAAAGCTGAGATGGAACGTCGCAACGTTCCGCTTCCTCGCAGGCTTCTTCGCCGGTTAATGCCGTCACCGCTTCTACACCGGACCGGCGCAGCCGATCGACTACATGATGCACCACCGATTTGCCAAGAAGGTCCAGCAGTGCAATTGGAATGCCCGCGAACACCTCACCGGCAATGCCGGGGCTCGGATTTCTTCCGGAATCGGCTTCCTCTGGGCAGGCGCCTACAATAATGATTGCCGCTAAATCCATTGCGCCCACCTCACCTCATTCCCCCAACCTCTGTCTCGGACCCTCGATCTCTGACCCAAAACGCAAAACTTGGCCACACAACCCACCTGTTATCCCGCTTTCTGACGAGCGGCATTTTGTAGGATTTCCATTAGCGGTTCGACTCGCCTTCGGCCAAAAAGCCGGCGTGCCTTGAGCCGAGTTCGAGCAAGCTAAGGGTAAAGATGCGTTGCTGCTTATCCCTGTTGTCCTCGGCTTTCGAGGGTCGGGTAAAAGCCCCATGGTTCTGCTTCTTAGCCCGCCTTCATCTCGCTCAGGGAACTTTGTCATGACGAAATCGCCGGCGTTCGCGGCTGCAGCTTAAGCAGGCGGTCCACATCGTGATCGTTGCTTCGCGTCAGATCGCGAACTTTATTCCTGCCATATCGCAGCAGGTTGCCGATACTGGTGTGATACCAGCAACACTCTCTCATCCGCGGCGACAAGCCGCAGAGAACGCGTAAGTTCTTGGCCAACCTGCCGGGAGAGATAAGAAGCGCCGCAGCCACCCGGTGATTGCCCTCAATAATTGTGAGGGGGCTGCTTTCATCTTCTCCGATGAGCAGGATGGAAGTCGGCTCAGCATTTTCCTGCCGCAATTCGCTGGTTACTGCCTGCAATTTGAGGCGAAAACCCTGGCCAAGATCAGTGCCAGCGTTGCGGATGCGTTCCACAATTTCATTTACGTAGAAGCGGCCGCGGGAGAGCTTGCGCCACTGCGCGCGAGGGAAGAAGCGAAGGCGCTCTACGTCTGCCGGTTGTAACTCCACTTCCCACCATTGCGCGTCGTCAGGCAATTCGCGCCACAGCCCGCCACGACGGCGGAACAAAAGGGCGCGGCGAAGCGCGTTCTCCGCCTCACTGCCAAGGTCTGGATGTTCCACCAGGTGCTGGAACTTTGCCCGGTCTTCGTCAAATTCGCGATGGTGGAACTCATTCCTCAGAAACTCGGCAATCACCTCATCTTCCGGCAATTGCCGCAGCTTGCGCATGGTCACCAACGCGGGTACAACCGCAACCGGACCGCCCAGACGCAAGCGCGTGCGCAGGAAGGGCAGGCAAACCGCTAGCAGCAGCGCCGCCAGGGCCACCAGTTGCACGACCACTACCTCCCGGAGAGTGGAATGGAAGGCGAGAATCCCGAGCACTACAGCCCCGGCAAAGGCAAGTTGCACCCAGGCGCTGTTGGCAATCTTTCGCGACATCTCGTAAGTAATGATCACTACACTGAGCGAATACACGCCGGTGGCGGCAGCATAAAGTACCAGCAGCGAGGAGTAGAAGGCCAGGTTCTGATGCACAAACCCGGCGCCAAACACAGCCCGCCATACCAGGTTGGGGAATAGCCATAAGGCCAGCGTGAAGCCCCCGGTAATCAGCAGCACGATGAGCAGGGGTGTGAACAGCACGTCGCGTTCGGTCTCTTTCCCGGTGCGCAAGCCGGCGGAGATTGGAAACATGGCGCTGACCACTGACCAGGAGGACATGTAAACCACTCTGCCGACCAGGGCTGCGGCGGCATAGAGGCCGGCGGCCTCTGCGGCGAAGAAGTGCTTCACCAGAATGATGTCTACATTGTTGATCACCACCTGGCCCACGAAGAACACAATCGCCTGTATGCCTTCCCCAAAGGATGCGGGCAATCCGGGCTCGGGTGTAGCCTCTAACTCGCGTCCGGGGCGGCCAAACATGTACGCTGCCACCTCGGAGGCTGTAACCGCCGCAATTGCGCCATTCACGCCCAGGCCGAAGTGGATCAGCAGAAACGCGCCACCCAACTTCACCACGCCTTCGATAATGTAGTTCCAGGCCAGGCGCCGGAAGGCGTAAATCCCCTGCATTCCTCCACGGCGGACTCCCAGGGGAATGTAAAAAGCAATGCCAACGGCTAAAAGGATGACCAGCTTGGGCGAGCGCAGGTTGAGATAAGCGGAAATCGGTTCGCTGGCCAGAATCAACAGGGAAGCGATGCCGATGCCGAACACCCAGGCGCGTCGCCGCAGGCCCAGGTACACGGCTACCTTGGCTCCACTGGTCTCATTCCGGGCCACGAACTTGGCGCAGACCAATTGGAACGACAGGGTTATGCAGGAAATCAGCATCAGCAGCGTGTAAACCGCCGCCGCCTCGCCGAAGGCGACTGGGCCCAGCAGCCGGGCCACGCCTACGTTGTAGAAAAGGTTAAGCAGACTTACCAGCGCCGACCCGACCAGCAGAGTTAGGCTGCCGCTCACAATTCGTCCTTGAGTGCCACGCGAGCGCCGCTGGATGGCGCTCTGCACTTGCTCGGCTATGGAGGTGAGTCGGGGCATGATTACAGCCAGCTCTCTTCGTCGCACCTAAAACAAGGACAATTGCACCACCGGTACGATGGTGGCTCCGTGCGAAAAGTGGTAAAACTCCTGCTGCTGCACCCCGAATGAGATCCGAAATGGGTACGCTACCGGCACATCTCCGTTCCCGGAGTTGAGCATTTGCCGCACGGGCTTGACGTATGAGACGAGGAATCGGCTCTCCACGTTGTCATAGAAGTGCATGCCCTGCCCGCGTGAGTAGGCAAATTCTCCCTGAGCTGACCAGCGGCTGCTCGGCCGGTATTCGAAGCGGAAACCAGGACGCATCGCCTGGGCCAGAGCAAACTGGCTGCCCTGGACCCTCCAGGCCCGCAGGTAATCGCCCAAAATGCCGAAGGTCAGCTTTTCACCAAACTTATGCTGAATACCAAACCGCGTGCCGGTCTCGTAGTACTCCACAATGCGCGGGCGGAACAACAGATCGTCGCCCGAATACTCGGTGAACAGCGATGTCCTCCCCCACGGCCGCCCCACCGTGAAGCCAACTGTGCCTCTCAGTTCCCGCGAATGCAGCGGTTGCTCCGTGAACGGCCCCGATTCATGCATAGCGCTGGCCTGCACCGAAATCCAGTTGAAGAACGATGACGTTGACATGTACACGAACTGGCGAAACAGGTTCTGGTTCATCGCGAACGGCGCTGCCGTGTCGCGGCGCACTGTGAACTGCACCCCGGGGTTGAAAGCGATCGTGTTTGATCCCAGGCGCAGCACGGGATTAATTCCCGTGTTGAACGTGGTATCGAAAGTATTGCGGTGCTGGATGAGCAGTTCACTGGGGAACGACAGCGTGCCGTAATCATTGCGCTCTTCGGTAAACCCGGTGATAGTCGGCAGCCCGCCAATGTGGATCTTATAGCCGGCGTCCACCTTGCTCTCAATCGAGTGGCGCGGAGCGGGCAGCAGCGCCGGATTATGCACTGCCAGCAACTTTGCATCCAGCTGATAAATGTTGATGTCTTCAAAAATGGGCTGCAAGGAAGCGTGCGGCAGCACATTGACGTTATCTGTGATCGGCCTGCCCTCCTGCCCCGCAACATCCAGTTCTGAGCGCTCCGCATTGTCATCGTTTAGCGCCAGGCTGTCCGCCTGGGCGAAGGCCATCAGAGCATCCGGCAGGTTCTGTTGCTGCCTGTACACATTGGCCTGCGCCATCATGTAATCGAAGTTGTGCTCGTAGTCGGTGGAATTACCCAAGCTGGCCAACTCTGCCTGCGCATTTTGGCTGTGCCCCTGGGCCAAATCGGCATTGGCCATGCCGATGGCGATAATCGTCGCATCAGCGCCCGCCATTTTTGCGCGTTGCAGGTATTGCCGGGCCAGATCGTAGTCATGGGTTTGCAGGAAAACATTTGCCGCCTGCACCAGGTCATCGGAGGTGACAGGCTCGGCTTCACCGATGCGGGCTTCGGCAAACCCCAGGCTTACCTGCTGGCGGGCGTCGTCGAACCGCCCGTCGGTGGCAAATACGCGGGCGATTGCCAGGCGCGCTTCTACGCGTTCGGCGTCCGGCGCGGTTAGTGCCTGCGCAAAGCGCTGCATGGCGGCATCGCGGTCGCCGAGGGTCAGAAGCGCATCTCCTGTATCAAGCAACACGCCCGTCTGGTCGCTGCCTGTGCGCTCCGCCGCCTCGATGTAGCGGAAGGTTTGCTGGCGGTCGTGCAGGCGAGCGTAGTTATGTGCCATTTGCGCGTAGATGAACGGATCTTGCGGCGAAAGCGCCAATGCCTGGTTCAGCGCATCAATGGCCTCCCGGTAGTGGCGCATGTGATAGAGGGTTTCCGCTAGCGAGAGATGGATCTGCAGATCGTCCGGCGCGTACTTCAGGGCTGCCCGGTACTCTTTCACCGAATCCGGCAATAGCAATTGCTGCCGGTAAGCGCCTGCCAATGCCAGGTGCGTGGCCTTGGAATCGCCGATATAGCGCTCCGCCAGTTTGGTTTCCTTCACCGCCGCTTCGGGATGATGGAGTTGGAGGTTGGCATACGCCAGGCCCAGGTGGGCCTCGCCGTAATCCGGCTTCAGGCGAATGGCCTTCTGGAAATCGGCGGCGGCTTGATGCGCGTTCTGCACGTCATTGAGCACGAAGCCGCGATTCACCAGCCCTGTGGCCATGTTCGGGTCGAGTTCCAAAGCATGGCTGAAGTCATCCACCGCCTCGGTCAACATCTCCGCATGAGTGTGCACGTACCCGGCGATCAGCCACAGGTCTTTTTCCTTCGGAAGAATCGGCTGATACGCCTCGGCCAGGCGCAGGGCCTCATCGTAGTGCCCCATGTAAAGCAGGTCGTAGGCGAGATACACCGGAGCTTCGCGGTCCCGTGGCAGCTTCTGGATAACCTGCCAGCCCAGCTTGGCCGATTCAGCATAATTACCCGTCCAGGTCAGGTAGCGTTCGTGCTCGCGCATAACCTCAGGGTTCTGGTTCATTCTGCCCTGCGCTCGCTCCAGCCAGGTTTTCGCCAGGGGAAGCTGGTGCGATTCCAGTGACGCATTCGCTCCGCCTGCCACGATCAGCGGGTTAGTTGCATTCAGTTTGTACGCCTTCTCGTATTCCTGCAGGGCGCGTGGATACTTGCTGAGCGCGGTGAACAAGTCGCCCAGGCCGAGATACGGCTCATAGGAATTGGGATAGTACTTGACCGCGCGCAGCAGGTAATTTTGCGCTCCTTTGGGATCGCCCAGGTCGCGCAG
>DATEGM010000071.1:0-5183 GCA_035280085.1 Terriglobales bacterium | reverse complement strand
CTTGCCATTACCTATAACTTTCAAAATCCTTTGTGACCTCGGTGTCCTCTGTGGTTAATTAAGGTTCTCGAAGATCCCAGCCGCGCCCATGCCGCCGCCCACGCACATGGTTACCAGCCCATAGCGCGCATTACGGCGCTTCAATTCGCGGATGATGCTGGCTGTGAGCTTGGCTCCGGTGCAGCCCAGCGGATGTCCCAGTGCGATGGCGCCACCGTTCACGTTTACGCGATTGAGGTCCAGTTCGGCTTCCTTGATCACCGAAAGCGATTGCGCCGCAAAGGCCTCGTTCAGTTCGATAACATCCATCTGCGAGAGCTGCAGCCCGGCCATTTTCAGCGCCTTGGGGATAGCGTAAACGGGGCCCACTCCCATCTCTTCCGGCTTATAGCCGGCGGTGGCGAAGGCCACGTAGCGCGCCAGCGGCTTGATGCCCAGGGCCCGCGCCTTCTCCGCCGACATGACCACTGCGGCGGCCGCCCCATCGGACATTTGCGAAGAATTTCCCGCCGTCACCGTGCCCCTGGCGTGAAACGCCGGCTTCAGCGACGCCAGCACTTCCATGGAAGTCTCGGCGCGCGGGCCCTCGTCGGTCTTGAATGTGATCTCCATGCGCTTCGGCTTGGCGCCGTTGGGCGTGGTGAAACTCACCGGCACGGGTACGGTTTCATCGTCAAACTTGCCCGCCTGAATGGCTGCGATGGCGTTCTTGTGGCTGCGCAGAGAAAACTCGTCGGCCTGTTCGCGTGTGATGCCGAAGCGCTTGGCCAGGCGCTCGGTAGTCAGTCCCATGGAAAGGTAAGCGTCGGGATAGTGGTCCACCAGCCAGGGATTGGGCGAAACTTTATGCCCGCCCATAGGAATCATGGTCATGGACTCCACCCCGCCGGCGACGATCACCTCGGCCCCGCCTGCCATGATGCGCTCTGCCGCCATGGCGATGGCCTGCAGCCCGGAGGAGCAGAAGCGGTTGATGGTCATGGCCGAAACCTCCACCGGCAACCCTGCGCGCAGCGACGCGATGCGGGCCACGTTCATCCCCTGTTCCGCTTCCGGCATGGCACAGCCCAGGATCACGTCCTCAATCTCTTTGCGGTCCACCTGCGGCACACGCTCCAGCACGCCCGTGATGGCCACCGCAGCCAGTTCATCCGGACGTGTGCTGCGCAGCGTGCCTTTGAATGCCTTGCCTACCGGCGTGCGTACCGAGCTTGCAATTACCACTTCCCGCATATGAACCCCTTTCATCACCCCACAAGGGAACCAGCGTCGCTTTAAGCTTAGGCTCGTATGAATTTCGCGTGTGGCGCTGCCCCCAGCTACACGGTCACATATTCCGTCATAGCACTCGGTTCCGGCGCCTTCTCGCCGTTCTGCTTCATTCCTTCGATGTGAAATTCCACCGCCTCCCGGATAAGCTGCTTAACTTCGTCGAGCGTGGATCCGGCCACGCCCAAGCCCGGCAGATCAGGCGCATAGGCTCCCCAGCCGGTTTGGGATTTTTCATAAATGACGAGGTATTTCATGGTTTCAATCCTGCTTGTTTGAAGATATTGTTCAAGGTGCCCGGCGGTATATCAGCTGAAGGTTGGCCGGCAACCGTTACTGTGCCTGGCTTTATTGGGTGATGATACTGCCGATGGCTGCCTTTCGTCCGCACCAACCGCCAGCCGTCTTGCTCCAGACGTTTGATGACATCTCGGACCTTCATCGTCTAGTTCCGCAATGTTTTACCCGTCTTCAGCGTGTACTGAATCCGCTCCTGGGTTTTGCGTTCGCCGCACAGCGATTTGAACGCCTCCCGCTCCAGGTCGAGCAGGTATTGTTCGCTGACCGGCGTGCCCGGCGAAACTTTGCCCCCGCATAGCACCTCGGCCACCTTGGTGCCGACCTTCACCTCGTGGTCGCTGATGTACTCACCCTGCCTCATTAGATGTACGCCCAGCTTCAAGGTAGCAAGCATGCTTTCACCGGGCGCGGGAATATCGTTGCGCGGCACCGGCGGCTTGTAGCCGGCCCGGGCCAGGTCCAGGGCCCGCTGCTTGGCGTCGGCCAGCACACGCTCGCGGTTCATGGTGACCTGGTCGCCTTCGCTCAGGAACCCCAACCCGCGCGCCTCCTCCGCTGAAGTGGACACCTTGCCCATGGCGATGGTTTCAAAGGCGCGCTTCATCGCCTCCACCATTTCCACCGACTCGCCTCGTCCACCCGGTCGCACTGCTTCGGCGCTGTCAATGGCCCGCAGCAACATCTCCTTGCAACCCCCGCCACCCGGCAGCAGGCCCACGCCCACCTCCACCTGCCCCATGTAGAGTTCGGCATGAGGCTGCCGCACCGGCGCATGCAAGGAAATTTCGCAGCCCCCGCCCAAGGTCATGCCGAACGGCGCCACGGCCACTGGCTTAGGCGAAAACTTGATGGCCTGGGTCGTGCCCTGGAATTGGCGAATGGCCATATCAATTTCATCCCAGTCGTCGTCCTGGATGGACATGAGCAGCAACATCACGTTGGCGCCCACGGAGAAGTTCGGCGCGTTATTGGTGATGACGAAAGCGTCGAAGTTGGCGCCCAGCGCGCCCGACTCCGGCCGCCCCGGCACGCCTAGCGTCTGCGTGATCAGTTGCACGATGTCACCGCCCAGCGCGTTCATCTTGCTGTGGAACTCGATGCAGGCCACGCCATCGCCCACATCCACCAGCGACGCGCCCGCATTTTTCTTGACCACGTGGCACGCCTTCTTCAGCGCGGGCAGCAGAATCACTCCCGCCGGTATTGGTTCCTGCCGGTAGCTGGCTGCGCCCAGGTCGAAGTAATCGCGGCCCGAAGGCGCTTCGCGATCATCGCCATACCAGGACCTTTTGCCCGAAGCCAGCAGGCGCTCGGCATTGGCGGCCACCGGCCGGCCTTGCTTCTTCAACTGCTCTACCGTTTGCTCTACCCCGGCCGCATCCCACAGCTCGAACGGTCCCATCTCCCAGTTGAAGCCCAGGCGCATGGCTCGGTCTATGTCGGAAATGGAATCGGAGATTTCCCCAATGCGGTTAGCCGAGTACGTCCACAGGTCTCCCAGCGAACTCCAGAGAAACTCGGCCGCCTTGTCGCCCTTGCGGGGCCCGGAGCCGTCCAGGCCGAGCAGCATGCGCAGGCGCTGCGCGCTATCGTCTACGTTGCGCGCCATCTCCAGCGCCGGGAAGCTGGCTTTCTGCCGCGGCCGATACTCCAGCGTGCGCCAGTCCAGCGCCTGCCGTTCCGCGTTCTCGCCCTTGCCCGATTTTTTGTAGAAGCCGCCCCCAGTTTTATCGCCCAGCCAGCGCCGCTCCAGCATGATTTTCACGAATTGCGGGGCCTGCAGGTCTGAGCGCTCGTTGTGCACGTTCTGCTTCAGGTTGCCCACCACGTGCGCCAGCACATCCAGACCCACCAGATCGGCGGTGCGGAAAGTCGCCGACTTCGGCCAGCCCACCGCCGGCCCGGTAAGCGCGTCCACTTGCTCGACCGTCAGGTCCATCTCCTGCATGATGCGCATCACGTTGAGCGCGGAGAAGGTGCCAATGCGGTTGGCGATGAAGTTGGGCGTGTCCTTGGCGAAGACAATGCCTTTGCCGAGGCGAACGTCGCAGAAATGGCTGATGGTGTCCAGCGCGGCCCGATCCGTTTGCGGGGTGGGAATAATTTCCAGCAGCCGCATGTAGCGGGGCGGGTTGAAGAAGTGCGTGCCGAACCAGTGCCGCCGGAAATCTTCCGAAAAACCCTCGGCGATTTTGCTCACCGGCAGGCCGCTGGTGTTGGTGGTCACGATGCTGCCCGGCCGTCGCGCTGCTTCCACTTTGCGCAGCAGGGCACGCTTGATCTCCAGGTCCTCCACTACTGCCTCGATGATCCAGTCCACGCTTGCCAGCCGGCTCAAATCATCTTCAAAATTCCCGGTGGTAACCAACCGCGCCAGGCCGGGCTCGAAGAAGGCCGCGGGCTTGGATTTGCGCGCCCCTTCCAACCCCATATCTGCCACGCGGTTGCGCGGCCCGCCGCCGGGCGCCACTATGTCCAGTAACAAACATTGAACGCCGGCATTGGCCAGGTGGGCCGCTATGCGGGAACCCATAGTCCCCGCGCCTAGAACTGCAACCTTCTGAATATTTTTTCCCATAATGGTCCACCACCGTGCTTCAACGCTCTGGGAAGCTCTTACTTTTTACCACTCCCGGCGCATTTCTGTCCGTGACTGGATTTTTCCAATGATGGACGAAACTCCTACGGACAGATTGGCACCCTTTTTCTAGAGGAACTGGATTCAAAAACAAATAGTAGTTTGGGATATTTTCTGGGCTTTTCTTGTGGTGAAAAAGCGCTACTCAGTGATCTCGGTGTCCTCTGTGGTTAAAAAAACACCCAAAAACAGATCAGGCGCGTGCCGTATTAGATGTGGGGTGAGGATGGCAACGGCACGCGCCCTATTAAGTTGATTCAACTGTAGTAAAGGGACCTCTGCGCGTCAAGCAAAATCTTGCAAAATTAATTCATGTTTTTCCATTTTGAGAACATAAGTCCGGCAAAAAACGCAAGTGCATGGATCACGCATCCGTGTGATTAGAAATGGAGCACCGGCCCGGTGGAAAATCGGACGTTGTTTTGAGTGTTGCCGAAGAAGCGGTCATTGAGGAAATCACCCTGCATCCGCCAGCGCAGCGGCCCAAACAATTTGTAATCCACTCCGCCTCCCAGGGCGTAAGCGAAGTCGGTCTCCGTGACCGAGGAGGGCGCGAGGCTGGTGCTTTCGCTCACATGGCCAGCCCCAAACAGGGCATGCGCGAACGGCCGCACTCTGCCTACCGTAAAGGAGAGCTGCGGCCCAATCAGGAAATGGTACACGGTGTTATCCATCTTTGCCTGCGTTGGTACGCAACGGGACACAAGACCGCACACCGTGGTCGCAGTTTGCGAACCATAGTGGCCGCTGAAATCCGCCACCAGGCCGATCAGGGGCAGGAACTTCATTTCCGCCGAGGCATTCCACCCGTTCAAGCCAAAGCTGCCGGAAGTTGCTATTCCGCCCTGGTCGGGAAGGAGTGCGGGGCCGGGTATTCTGGCGTGCTCGTAGGAGTAGCCAAAGAAAATGTTGCCCCCGGGCACCTGCGCCACCGCCCCCGATGTTCCCAGAAAAACCAGCACCGCAATTTTCAGAA
>DATEGM010000070.1:0-2970 GCA_035280085.1 Terriglobales bacterium | reverse complement strand
AACTTCCACGACCTGGTGGTTTCCACCTACGGCCGGGGCATTTATATCCTCGACGATATTTCGCCGCTGGAGCAGATGGCGCGCAAGCAATCGGAAAGCGGCGTGCGCCTGTTCGCCTCCCGTCCCGCCTATCGCTTCTTCCGCATGGGCCATGCCTTCGTGACCTATTCCTTGCCGCAGGCGGCCAAAGATCCAGTCAAGGTTGCCATTCTCGATTCCGACGGCAAAGTCATCCGCGACTTGAAAGCGCCGGGCAAAGCCGGCATGAATCGCATGGATTGGGACCTCCACTACGAGGGCCCCCGCGTGGTCGCCTTGCGTACCGCTCCCGAAGTTAATCCGCACATCTGGCAGGAGCCGCGCTTCTGGGGTAAGGATTCGCGCCCAATCACCCACTGGGGAATCTCCGAGCATCTGCTTGGGCCCATGGCCGCTCCCGGCAAGTACGCGGTTCGCCTCACGGTGGACGGGCACAGTTACACCGAGCCGCTGGAGATTGTGCGCGACCCGCGCGCCCCCGCCACCGACGCCGAGATTCAGGCCTCGGTGAAGCTGCAGCTCCGCATTCGCGACGAGGTGAGCGAAGTGGCCGATATGGTTAACCGCCTGGAATGGATGCGCAAGCAACTCAACGACGTCACCGGCATGCTGCGCGCCGAAAAGGGCAATCCCGAGCTCATCCAGAGCGCCGAAAAAACCGGCAAGCAGATGGAGGATGTGGAGTACAAACTGGTTTCCAAGTCTCTCACCGCCAGCGACGATAAGTATTACGTGGAGAGCTACAAGGTGTATTACAACCTGCTGTGGCTGAATGCCGAAGTCGGCCCCGGCGCCGGCGACGTGGCGGGCGGCACCGATTTCCCGCCCACCGACACGGAGTACGCCCTGCTCACCGACATCGAAAAAGATTTGGCCTCGGCCAAAGTTGAATACGCCACTCTCATGGATAGGAGCCTGCCCGCGTTTAATCGCGCTTTGCTGGAGCATGGCGTGATGCCGCTGCCCGGCGCCGCTCCGGCCGTGCAAGTGAGTGCTCCCGCCACTGCAGGCAAGTCGAAGCAGGAGGTGACCCGTCCGCGATGAGCCGAATGTGTTTGCCAAATCAGCCAGCCTCAGAGCGGCGCAAGAATGTAGCCCCGTTTGGGGCGTGATAGAACCAGCCCCTTCAGGGGCGTGATAGTAAAGCCCAGGACGGAAGTCCTGGGACAGAATACGGAAGGCAGAAAGAGTCCCGTAGGGACGGCACCATAAGCTGCGGGTGCCCCACATTTGGCCGTACCAAACTGCGACCGAGCTCGTTATCAATCTCTGGCGGCCAAATGTGGGCATTTCGCACCGGGCCTGAACTGAACCATTAATGAGTTCTAAAACCCCAACTTACGATGTTGTCATCATCGGAGCCGGCATCGTCGGCGCCGCCTGCGCGCGCGAGTGTGCCCGCGCCGGCCTGCGGGTCGCCGTGGTGGAAGCCGAATATGTCGGTGGAGGCGCCACCTCCGCCGGCATGGGACACATCGTCGTCATGGACGACTCCGAGCCTCAGTTTGCCCTTACCCGCTACTCCCAGCAGCTTTGGCACGAGCTCGCTTCCGAACTTCCGCCCGACGTGGAATACATGGCCTGCGGCACTCTCTGGATTGCCGCCGACGAGCAGGAAATGCAGGAAGTGCGCCGCAAACAGCAACACTACGGCGCTCGCCGCGTGCCCACGGAAATCCTCGACCCTCGCGCCCTCTACGAAGCCGAGCCGCATCTTCGTCCCGGCCTCCTGGGCGCACTGCTCGTCCCGGAGGATCTGGTTATCTACGCTCCCTGTGCTGCGCGCTTCCTCATGCGCCAGGCGCAGGCTCATTCCTGCGATCTTTATTTGGACCGAGTTACCGAAATCCGCGACGATGGCGTGGTACTTCAGAAGGGCGGCACGCTTAGTGCCGGCACCGTGATTAATGCCGCCGGCACCTGGGCTCCCGAGCTAACCCCTGGCCTGGAAATGCGCCCGCGCAAAGGCCACCTCATCATCACCGACCGCTATCCCGGCTTCGTTCGCCACCAACTGGTCGAACTTGGCTACCTGAAGAGCGCGCACGTGCTCACCGCTGAGTCTTTTGCCTTCAATGTGCAGCCGCGCGTCACTGGCCAGCTGCTTATCGGCTCCTCGCGCCAGTTTGGCGTGGAAGGGAAGGGAATTGATAACCATATCGTCACCGGCATGCTGGCCCGCGCCTGCGAATACCTGCCGGAATTGGCGAAGATGTCGGCCATTCGCTGCTGGACCGGCTTTCGCGCGGCTACCGCGGACAAGCTGCCCGTGATCGGCAAATGTCCGGGCCACAAAACTCTCTATCTCGCCACCGGCCACGAGGGGTTGGGCATCACCACTTCGCTGGCAACAGGTCGCTTGCTGCTGGACCAGCTATTGCAGCGCACTCCGGCCATTCCTCTTGAGCCCTATTCGCCCAGCCGCGATATGGAGGTGGCCCATGCGTGACCCGGTGCAGCTCAAGGTGAACGGCGTTGCGATTCGCGTGCCTCGTGGCTCCACCGTGGCTGCCGCCATCTTGCTCGCCGGCCGCTCCACTTTTCGCCGTTCGGTTTCCGGAGAGCTGCGCGGCCCGTTGTGCGGCATAGGAATCTGTTTCGAATGTCGTGTGGCGGTGGATGGCCAGCCTCATGCGCGCAGTTGCCAGATGCTCTGCCGCGAAGGCATGGAGGTCACGCTCAGTGAGTGAGCGTCGCCAATTCGACGTGCTCGTGGTCGGCGGAGGGCCGGCCGGCATCGCTGCCGCCTGTTGCGCCGCCGAAGCCGCCTTGCGCGTCGCCATTGCCGACGATAATCCCGCCCTGGGCGGCCAGATCTGGCGCGGCGAACACCCCTTCCCCAGCAGCAAAGAGGCCGCATTCTGGTACCGGCGCGTCAAAGATCTGCGCGTCGAGCATCTCCCTGGCGCGCGCGTCTTTGCCCAGGCTGAT
>DATEGM010000069.1:0-9357 GCA_035280085.1 Terriglobales bacterium | reverse complement strand
GCCCCAGAACTGGGCCAACCACATCCTCTACACCGTCCACTTCTTGTGGAACGCGCCCAAAACCCAGAGCTCTGATGGATCTTATGTAGTGCAGGCGGTGGAGTTCGACTCCTACTTCTTTAGCAACGGCTTCAAATACCTGTTTGGCACGCAATGCGATTATGCCGGCGGATACTGGGGCATTTGGAATGGCCCGGATAATAAGTGGCAGAACACCTCACTGAAGTGCCAAAAATTCCCTCCCAACCAGTGGCACACAGTCACCTGGTACGGCGAACGCGACCAGAACACGAAGAAAGTGCACTTCGTAGCTCTGTCCGTTGATGGCAGCCAGTCTAAGGTTGACGCCTGGATGGACGCCGTAGGCTCCGGCTCAACCGACGATTCCGGCATTCAATTCCAGCAGGATAGCGACCGGTACGGCAGCCCCTGGAACGCCTGGATAGACCAGGTCAGCCTCACTATCTGGTAACCGTAGGCCTGTCACATCCCCATGTGACCCAAATCAGCGGCAGGCGCCAGGCGCTCGGCTAAGCTGGGTATGCGTACAGACCCATGGCGGAGCGCAACCCAAAAATCGCGTTTGTGGTGCTGGGCGGCGTCGGCTACATGGGGATGAACGGCATTCGCACCCTGCACCGGCTGAACCGCGTGGTCGGCTCTCGCGTCTTTGACCCCGAGCGCCTGCTGGTGGTGGACCTGGACTTCTCCCGGCCCGATGCTCGTCGCCGCCCGGAATGGCAGGAAATGACGAAGTTGCTGGGCGCCCGCCCGCATGCCATCGCCGAATTCCACCACGCCCGTCCTTTTCTCTGGGGCCTGCGCATGGCTGACCCGCGCTGCTGGGTGGTCATTTACGACGCCACTCCTTCCATCTTCCACAACGGGCACCTGGTGCAGATTGCCGCTGATCGCGATCCGCGTACCCTATATCTGGGCGAGAAGCCCATCTTCACCGCGCTCTCCGATTTGGAAGCGGCTCGCCACTTCCCTCCACAATGTAACTTCTACTGCGACCTGATTGAAACCGAAAGCCCGGTCTTCCGCGGCGTGGCGCAGTACCTCAAGACAGAGCGCCTGCGGGTAGAAAAGCTGTGGATGTGGCGCGCCGGCAGCGGCGCCTTGCGCAAGGCGCTGCGCGCCGACCGCGAAGTGGTGTTCGGCGGCGCGCTGGAAGATAAGTCGCTGCATGATCTTTCCATCACTCTGGGCTGGCTGGGCGGCGCCGGCGCCGTGCGCGCTGTTCCTGAGATCCGCGTATCGAACGGTCACGACTTCTGCCTCTCCGACCGCGCCGTGCTCTACCGCGAACCCAGTCTCCTCAGCATGAACAACGGCCTGATTTCTTCCTTCCAGCACATCCCCACGCTGGGCCGGGACTTTCATCGCGATCGCTTCCCGGCTGACGTGGTAACGGCCGTAGATTGCGCCTGGCCGCTGGCCGGCCGCACTGTTCCCGCCAGCTACCTGTTCAGCTGGGTGGGCTTGACCGGATCGGCGTGGGAACGCGACTTCCGCCAGCGTTGGCGGGACGTGGCTGACCTCGAGTTGCCCATAGGACAAGCGTGCGAGAGCAAGCACATTCCAGAACTGGGCCGCAGCTTCGAATGTGACGTGCAGGAGGTACGGGCAGCCATCCTGCAATGCGCCGGCAGGCGCGGGCGGGAAACCATCCTTTGCAATTTCCTGGGCAAGGAGGCTTTTCCCGGCCTGCGCCGCTTTGCCATGGCTTTCGGCGAACAAGGTAAGTTGCTCCACAACATCTACGAAGATCCGCGGGCGCGGGCAGGCGCGGCAAAACTGGAAGATCTGGCCGATATCTTCAAACGAATTATCCGGGAACTGAAAGGCCAGGCTCCGGCCGAGCACATGGGCCGCGAAGCAACGCTCCTCACCCATGAGGTCATGCTGCGGGCGCATGAGCAACTTCGCCGTAACGTGCATCGCGAGTTGGAGAAGGCCGGCGACTCCCGCTGGTGGCAGGAGGTTTACACGCGCTCCGCGGCGTTATTTAAGCAGCGCATCCGGCCGGCAAAGCTCGCAGGAGCGACCGTGCACACCAGCGCTCAGGTTGCCGGCTGAATCCCTTCTTACACCACAGAGGCACTCTGTCTCTGTGGTGAAAAAGCGCTCAGCCAACAAACGACTGCTTCAGTTTTCTAAGCTGCTCGAATTCCTCGCCGCACCACGAGCATTCGTGGAATACATGCTGCCAGGCGCTCTCCAAATCTTCGGGCGGCCGGCGCTGGCAACGGGCGTAGGTGCCTTCGATTTCCGAGAGGTAAGCGGCCAGTTCGGGATGCCGGTCCTGAAATAACAGTTCGTCTTCAATGTGGCGACCGGCGGCTTCGCGTTCGTCCTTTTCTGAGGTAACCCTCATAAGGGCATTCTCGCCGCCCAAGAACGATACTGCCGTGACCGGGCGCACGCGGCGCCGTGATGCAGACCACCACTTTCCCGAATCGCCAGGCTATTTTATGAATCTCTACCACAATCTAAGGAGGACAGATGCAATACACACGCCTGGGCAATACTGGTCTTATTATTTCCCGGCTTTCATTTGGCGTCATGACCTTCGGCCAGGGCCAGGGAACGATGGCCTCGGTTTCGAAAACCGACGAGAAGAGCGCAACTGAAATGATTCACCGCGCCATGGATGCAGGCATCAACTTCTTCGATTCTGCTGACGCCTACGCCAGTGGCCAATCTGAGACCATCCTGGGGCGCGCCCTGGGCGCGCGCCGCCGCGACGTAATCATTTCCACCAAGGTCGGCTTTCGCAGTGGTGAAGCCATCACCCACACGGGCGCTTCTTATGCTTACCTGCTCGCGGCAGCGGAAGCTTGCCTGCGCCGCCTGGGCACCGACTACCTGGACCTGCTCTCCATCCACAAGCCCGACCCTTACACTCCGTTTGAGGAGACGCTGCGCGCCCTCGATAATCTGGTGCAGCGCGGGCTGGTGCGCTACGTTGGCTACTCCAACTTTTCCGCCTGGCAGGCGGCCAAGTGCGCAGGCATTCAACAGCGGCTCGGGTACGCGCCCTTTGTGACGGCCCAGATGTATTATTCGCTGGTGGGGCGTGACATCGAACACGAAATTGTGCCCTTCCTGGTGGACGCGGGCATTGGCCTGGTAGTGTGGAGCCCGCTGGCCAGCGGCTTTCTCAGCGGAAAATATACGCGGGAAAATCCCACCGGCGGCGGCGGGCGCATTGCCGGCTTCGACTTCTTGCCCACCGACCACGAGCGCGGCTACGCCCTGATTGACCTCATGAAGAAGATTGCCGCCTCACACCACGCGTCCGTCGCCCAGGTGGCCCTGGGTTGGCTGCTGGCCAAGCCCTTCGTCAGCACTATCCTGCTCGGCGCCAGCAAAATGTCGCAACTGGTAGATAATCTGGGCGCCGGCGACTTGCAGCTCACTACCGACGAACTTGGCCAGCTCGACTCTGCCACCGCGCCCACAGCTTTGTATCCGCAATGGTTCCAGGAGAAAACTCTGGATGCGAAGCTAAAAGAAGCATCTGTCATGTTGAGCGAGGGCGTATGCCCGAGTCGAAACACCCCTGGGCAGAGCGATCCGTAGAACCCGTCGTAGGGAGTTCTCCCACCGAAGATTGAAGGAACTCCTTTTGGCCTTCGTTATGGAATGGGCAGGGCAGGGGTCTTTCGACGTCGCTGGGCGGTCCGCAAGCGGACCGGCCGGCTTCGCTCAAGATGACATTCATGAAAGGTGGTTTGGAGGGGCAGAGGTTGGATTCTCTCCATGCCTCTGTTGGCTAAAAGAAAAGCCCCGCATTTCTGCGGGGCTTGCGCTGAGAGCTGAAAGCTGACAGCTGACAGCCAAATGCAGAGATCCTTCGCGCCAGGAAAAAGGCGCTCAGGATGACGGCGGCGTGCTCCCAGGGTCGCTAGCGCTCCCCCTCACGCCCGCCAAGCGCCGTCAGTACATGTCACCCATCCCGCCGTGGCCGTGGCCGCCCGGCATCGGAGCTTCCTTCTTTTCCGGAATCTCCGCCACCAGGGCCTCGGTGGTCAGCATCAGGCCAGCGATGGAGCCGGCGTTCTGCAGCGCGGTGCGCACCACCTTGGTTGGGTCGAGCACCCCGCCTTTTACCAGGTCCTCGTACTCGCCGCTCTGGGCGTTGTAGCCGAAGTTCGTGTCTTTCGCTTCGGTCACCTTGCCCAGCACAATGGCGCCTTCTTCACCGGCATTCTCGGCGATCTGGCGCAGCGGCTCTTCCAGGGCGCGCTTCACGATGTTGATGCCGATCTGCTCGTCGCCCTCGGACTTCAACTTGTCGAGGGTAGCGATGCAGCGGGCCAGGGCCACGCCGCCGCCGGGCACGATGCCTTCCTCCACCGCGGCGCGGGTGGCGTGCATCGCGTCTTCGACGCGGGCCTTCTTTTCCTTCATTTCGGTTTCGGTCGCGGCGCCAACTTTAATCACGGCCACGCCGCCCACCAGCTTCGCCAGCCGCTCCTGCAGTTTTTCGCGGTCGTAGTCGCTGGTAGTCTTATCAACCTGAGTGCGGATTTCCTTCACCCGGCCTTCAATCTCCGTGTGCTTGCCGCGGCCTTCCACGATGGTGGTGTTGTCCTTGTCCACCGTGACTTTCTTGGCCCGGCCCAGGTCGGCCATCTGCACGTTCTCCAGTTTGATGCCCAGGTCTTCGGTGATGGCCTTGCCGCCGGTGAGGATGGCGATGTCGCCCAGCATGGCCTTGCGGCGGTCGCCAAAGCCCGGCGCCTTCACGGCGATGGCTTGCAGCGTACCGCGCAGCTTGTTGACCACCAGGGTGGCCAGGGCTTCGCCCTCGACGTCCTCAGCGATGATCAGCAGCGGCTTGCCGCTCTTGGCGATCTGCTCCAGCAGGGGCAGCAGGTCCTTCATCGAGCTGATTTTCTTTTCGTGGATCAGGATGTAGGGATCCTCGAGCACGGCTTCCATGCGCTCGGGGTCGGTGACGAAGTAGGGGGAAAGATAGCCGCGGTCGAACTGCATGCCCTCAACCACGTCCAGCTGCGTTTCCATGGTCTTGGACTCTTCCACGGTGATGACGCCGTCCTTGCCTACCTTCTTCATGGCCTCGGCGATGATGCGGCCGATGGTCTCGTCGTTGTTGGCGGAGATGGTGCCTACCTGGGCAATCATCTCGCCGCTTACCGGCTTGGAGAACTCATCCAGCTTGCCCTTGCCGCGGTTGCCTTCCTTGTCAATCGCGCCGCAGATGGTGAAAACCGCCTTGTCAATGCCGCGCTTCAGGGCCATGGGGTTGGCGCCTGCCGCGACGGTCTTGACGCCTTCGCGGTAGATGGCTTGGGCGAGAACGGTGGCGGTGGTAGTGCCGTCGCCGGCCACGTCGCTGGTCTTGCTGGCCACTTCGCGCACCATCTGCGCGCCCATGTTCTCCAGGGGCTCCTTCAGTTCGATTTCCTTGGCTACGGTAACGCCGTCCTTGGTGATGGTCGGCGAACCGAACTTCTTTTCAATAACTACATTGCGACCCTTCGGGCCCAGCGTCACCTTGACCGCATCGGCCAGAAGGTTGACGCCGCGAAGAATCGACTGCCGGGATTCTTCTCCGTGAACAATCTGCTTTGCCATACTTGTCGTCTCCTATGATTTCGTTGCTTGCCGGCGTTGTTGCCGGATGAATAACCTTGCTGGGTGACTAGCTAAGCAGCAAACCAGCTACTAGCTACCAGCTACCGCCTTGCCGCAGCGTGCTCTTTCTCCGCCTTGCGGCCGGCGCCTTCCAGGATGCCGAGGACTTCCTCTTCCTTCATGATGAGGTAGTCTTCGCCGTCGATTTTTACTTCCGTGCCGGCGTAGCGGCCAAACAGGACGCGGTCGCCTGCCTTCACAGCCAGCGGAAATACCTCGCCTTTCTCGTTGCTCTTGCCTTTGCCGACGGAAATGATTTCGCCCTCCTGGGGCTTGTCCTTCGCCGTATCGGGGATGATGATGCCGCCGCGGGTGGTTTCTGCCTCTTCCACGCGACGCACCAAGATGCGGTCGTGTAGTGGTGTGAATTTAGCTGCCATGCTCCTTGACTCCTTTCAGAAGTTCGCTTGCGAATGGTTGAAGTTTAAAATTTGCTTTTCAACGAAGGATTGCGGGTTAGGGGCGGGGTGTTAGCACTCTCCTCCCCTGAGTGCTAAATTGTAAAAATTTTAGCGACTTGCTGTCAAGTGGGTGAATTATTTGTCATAACTTATTACACTACAATATCTTACAAGCATACTCGGTTTCGACTGGAGGAAGAGTGTCCCCCGCCGCGAGGGAAGGAGCGTCCACGACAATGAAACCCGAGAGGCTCGTCTCTAAGCACAAAGAGAGTTGAACGGCCACTGGACAGGAGGAACCAAAGTGGTAAAGTGCGTGGGATGCTCTCGCTAATTCCCGGGGCGAGGGCAAAGGCAGCACTTCCCAGGTTGGTGGTATGCGGAACCCGTCCCTCTTGCGGCAGCCGTTCGCTGGCGTCGAAGCTATCCGTGCAAAGAATCAGAAAAGCGGTGATATCTGGCTGAAGTTTAGGCCCGGGCTGTGCCTGCTGGCGGTGCTGCTCATGTGCGGCCCACTTTGGAGTCAGCAGACAACGCAGGCATCCGACACACCGACGGCGACTACGGTCACCGCAGCTCCCCTTCCGCCGCTGGGAGGCGCGCAACCAGAGAGTGGGGTGGCTCCGCCGGCTGAAGTAGCGCCGACGCCCACAGTTCACACCGGCAAACACCCGAAGCTGAAAAGGGCAGAAGACGACGTCAGCTTGATAGGACAGCGCAATGTCGGCGGCGGGGTGAACTTTTATTCTCTGCAGAGGGAGCGGGCGCTGGGGCATCAACTGGCTGAGGAAGTGGAGAGCCAGTCGCGGATGGTAAGCGATCCGGTTGTAACCGAGTATGTTAACCGCCTGGGCCAGGCCATCGTCCGCCATTCCGATGCCAAGGTTCCCTTCACCATTAAGGTGATCGACGACGATGAGATCAACGCGTTCGCGCTGCCCGGCGGTTTTTTCTACGTGGACAGCGGGCTGATCCTGGCGGCAGACAGCGAGTCGGAACTGGCGGGAGTAATGGCGCATGAGATCGCGCATGTAGCAGCGCGGCATGCGACGAGGAACGCCACCAAGGCGCAGATATTCAATCTGGTTTCCATACCGCTGGTATTTGTGGGCGGTCCGGTGGGCTATGCTGTGCGGGAAGTAGCCGGGCTGGCGGTTCCCATGGGATTTCTGAAATTCAGCCGCGATGCGGAACGGGAGGCTGACCTTTTAGGGTTGCAATATGACTACGCGGCCGGCTACGACCCGCAGGCTTTCGTGCAGTTTTTCGAGAAGCTGAAGGCAGGCGAGAAGCAGCACCAGGGCAGGATAGCCAAAGCGTTCAGTACCCATCCCATGACGGTAGAGCGCATCCGGCGGGCGCAACTGGAAATCGCCGGCATTCTCCCGGCTAAACCGCAATATGTGGACGATACCAGCGAATTCCACGACATCAAGCAGCGTCTTTCGCGCGACGTGGAAGAACATCGTCCTGATAGCGGCGGCCCTCCGCGCCTGGTGCGCCGCGACCGCAAAGAGAAAGACAAAGACGATGGCGGGCCGGTGCTGAGAAGGAAGCCGGCGCCGCAGCAGTAGACAACCAAAGTTTCAAGGTTGCAATGTTTCAAGGTTTCGACTCCCGTTTTCTATTCCAGCGTGCGGCAGAAACGGGAAACGCGAACCGCACCAGGTGACAACTTCCCTTTAGCCTGCCTACAATAACGCCATGCGCAAGATAGTCATCGCAATCGCGCTCTTTTCCTTTATCGCTAGCCTCGCTCTGGCCAAGGACAAGAAAAAGAAGAAAGAGGACGACGCCGCCACGCTGAATTTCCTGGTGGTGAAAGCCAGCAGCGGCAAGCCGGTACGCAATGCGGCCGTGATATTGCACGAACTGGACGAACGAGGGCGGCAGGCAAAGGGCGGCTTCGAACTGAAGACCGACCTGGAGGGCAAGACCAGCTTCGATGGCGCGCCGTACGGCAAGCTGCGCATCCAGGTACTGGCGCCGGGACTGCAAACCTTCGGGCAGGATTACGACATCAACCAGCCGGTGCAGGACATCACCATCAAAATGAACCCGCCGCAGAAGCAGTATTCGGTGTACGACAAGTAGTAGCGCGTCAACAGCACCGTTTCTTTTCTCCGGGCCGCGGTGGCGTCCCTACAGGACTCACGTATTTTCGCTCCAGACTACCGAGGACTGCCGTCCTGGGTTTTTTGTTTTGCCCCTCCGGGGCTTGCCTGGGGAAGCTTGCGAACGGAAGCTTGTTTTTGGCTTTCGTGACATGTGCCTGGTGGGAGCAGCCACGCCGGGCGATTCACAACTGCTGCCGGAGGTCGCGACGCAGGACCTTGCCCGAGGGGGTACGGGGGATTGAATCTACGAAGCGAATCTCGCGCGGCTGCTTGTAGCCAGTGAGGCGCTGGGCGACGAAGTCGCAGAGTTCTTCCGCAGTCTTGCTGCAAGCAACGTGGCCCTCGCGGAGGACTATGAAGGCGCAAGGAATTTCGCCGGCGGCGGCGTCGCCCTTCCCTACGACGCCGCAATCGCGCACCGCGGGATGCTCCAGAAGCACCGCTTCCACCTCGGCGGGCGCCACGGGAAAGCCCTTGTACTTGATCATCTCCTTGCGGCGGTCCACGATGCGGTAGAAGCCTTCGGCATCACAGGTGGCCACATCGCCTGACCAGTACCAGCCATCGCGCAGCACGGAGGCGGTGGCCTGCGGCTCCTTCCAATAGCCGAGCATGAATTGCGGACCGCGCATCACCAGTTCTCCACGCTCGCCGACGGCCACTTCCGAGTCGTTTTCATCCAGGATGCGGCATTCGGTCTCGGCAACGGGCTGGCCTATAGTGTCAGGGCGGTAGCGCGCTATGTCGAGATAGCCAATGTGGGTGACCGGGGAAGCCTCGGTCATGCCGTATCCCTGAGCCACTTTAATGCCGGTGAGCTCGGTGAAACGGCAGGCCAACTCGGGAGGAAGGGGGGCGGCGCCACATTTCACCCAGCCGACCAGGTGATGGCGGGGAAATATGCCCGCTTCCGCAGCCTGGCAGAAGGCGTTGAGAATGGGAGGCACACAAGGCATAGTGGTGACGGACTGGTCGGTGATCAGGCGGACCGCGGCGGCGGTATCGAAGCGCGGCATGAGTACGATGGTGGCGCCCAGCACCATGAGCGGACTGAGCACCACGTTGAGGCCGTAGATGTGATACAGCGGAAGGAAACAGAGCACCACGTCATCGGGGCGGAAAGCCGACCCGTCAGGACCGATGATCTGGTAGATGTTGGCGACCAGGTT
>DATEGM010000068.1:0-4449 GCA_035280085.1 Terriglobales bacterium | reverse complement strand
ACCACGCTCTTCACCGCCGGACTGTCGGAGAATCTCGGGAACGTGGTGGGATGCACGGAAGCGGCTGGCGGCTCCAGTTCGCCTACCTGCATACAAAACGGCCTGAACTCGCTCTACGGCACCGGTAACCAGGGACCGCCGTGGGCGCCGGGCAGCAACCGTCGCCCCTTCGTGACCGGCGAAAGCTGCACTGCCGGACGCAGCGGGGCCCAAATCTACAACCCAGGAGCATTTACCGTGGTTGGGCACACCATTGGCAGCATGGGCAACGAATCGCCCGGCTTCTGCCGTGGTCCCAACTTCGTCAACGATGACTTCTCGGTGTCGAAGACGTGGAAGGTCTCTGAGCGGCTGAGTCTGCAATTCCGCATGGACGCCTTCAACTTCTTCAATCATCCGAACTTCTCCCCCGGTCCTGATGGCGGCTTGGGCAATCCCATTGGCGCGGTGAATTGCGGCCCGGCAGTTGGGGGCTTGTATCAGCCCTGCAGCCCGACCAACAACCTCATCACCCTGCAGCAACCAGGCTCGAACCTGCAGGCCACCGGCATCGTCAACAACAACGATCGCGAGTTCCAGTACGGCTTGAGAGTTATTTTCTAGCCGTTGGTGCCAGATCGTCGGACAATTGAATTCGGCAGGGTCTGCAAACCAGGGCCCTGCCTATATTTTTAAGTTGGACCAGGTTGTGAAACTGACCCTCACTTCGGCGACCGCTGCGCTGAAGGCGGTGCAAGACGGGCTCGCACGTTTCCCGTTACTCCGCTGCTTATCCTTGCTGTTCCTGGTGGTGGCATGCACCCTTTCCCAGGCTTTGCCGCAGGCTAATTATCCCCGCACCGCCCAGAACAAGGCCGCTCACAGTGACTCTCTGCCGGGGCAGCTTGAGCTTCGCGTGCGTGCGCTTGATGCCGCCAGGAATGCAGGCGACCCGGCCGCCATCACCGCTGCCAGTCGGGCCGTTGCAGCCCTCGCTCTGCGCGACTTTGCCGAGTTGCAAATGGCGCAGGACCAGCCAGCCCAATCCATCGAAACCTACCGCCGCGCAATTGACTTTGAAGACGTGCCCGGCGCTCATTTGGATTTGGCTTTGGCATATTTGCGCGCCGATCATCCGGATCAGGCTCTCTCACAGGCCACGGACGTACTGGTCGCCGATCCGCAGAACGCGCGGGCCTGGCGGGTGCAAGGACAGGTGTGGATGTGGAAAGGGAACTACGGCCACGCGGTCGAGTCATTGCGCAAATCCGCTGCCCTGCAGCCTGGTGCAGAAACCACGCGTTTGTTGCGACTTGCGCTTTCGAGAGCAAGCAAGAATCGCGAACCGCGACAATCTTCACCCAGTGGGGCTCGGCTGTCGGAGCTCCTGCCCAAACCCAAAATCACTCACGTGGAACTCCAGACCCGCCAGCGCCGCCTGCGCAAAATATTGGGCAGCGCCTTGAACGACCTTGGCACCGCGGAGGCGCGCCAGCAGCAGTTCCCGCTGGCCCTGGCTCATTTCCACGAAGCCGAGCAATGGCAGTCCGACACTCCCGGCTTGATGCGCAACATCGGGATGGCTGCTACCCGAGCCGGCGACTACGCCGAAGCCGCGCGCGCCTTGCGCCCGGTAGTTGCCGCCGACAGGACCGACGATGTCGCCCGCTCCATGCTGGGCATGGCCCTCTTCAGCACCGGCGCGTATGGCGAAGCGGCAGCAACGTTCGCACCACTTGGCGACTCCGTGCTGGAGCGTCCTGAGCTGGGCTATGCCTGGGCCGAGTCTCTGGTAAAACTCAATCGGTACACAGAAGCCGCCTCCCTGCTCGACAAAGTGGAAAGCCGTCCGCTCGCCACTAGCACTCAACTCCTGGTCGCCCAGGCCTGGTCTCAGATGGGCAACTATCCGCGAACCGTAGCCGCCTGTCAGCGTGTGTTGCAGTCCGACCCCAAGCTAGCCCAGGCCCATCACCTTGCCGGTTTGGCGCTGATTCATGAAGATCATCCGGCGGATGCCGCCGCTGAATTTCGTGCCGAGTTGCAGCAGGATCCGGCCAACGTTGATGCCGAGTACCACCTCGCCTTCGTCCAGTTTCAGCTTTCGCAGGAGCAGGAGGCCATGCAGCATCTTCGCAATGTGCTGGCCCGTGATCCCAAACATCCTGACGCCAACTATGAACTGGGCAAAGCGCTGCTGCGGGCCGGCAACACGGCGCAAGCAATTCCGTATCTGGAAGCAGCCGCTCGCCTGAAGCCGGAACTCGACGCGGTGCATTACCAGCTGCAGTCGGCTTATCGCAGCCTGGGACGCAAGGCCGATGCCGACCGGGAGGCGAACATCTACCGTGCCATGAAAACCAAAAGCCGCAACATCACTTTGCCGCCGCCGCGCTCGGAGCCAAGCCCTCCGCCGCAATCCCAGTGAACTGATATGTGTCGGGATCTTCTGAAAACCGCAATCGTGTTATGGCTCACGGCTATCGTGGTCACGCTGGCACGCGCTCAAGGCGGCCACGATGTTGCGCCTCCTCCTCCGGCTGGCCTGAAGGCTGCTGTCTGCAAGAACCGGCCGGTCCCACAACTCGAAGACGTTACCGAAAAGGCCGGCATTCTCTTCCGTCATGCCTACTCGCCGGAAAAGAAGTACATTCCTGAGTCCATGAGCGGCGGCGTTCTGCTTCTGGATTACGACCGCGATGGCTGGCTGGATATTTATTTCACCAACGCACCCACAGTGAACATGGCACTGAAGCACCAGCCCGCGCGTGGCGCTCTTTACCACAACAACCACGACGGCACTTTCACCGACGTGACCGATAAGGCCGGCATCGCCACACCCTGCTGGGCGAACGGCGGAGCGGTGGGCGACTACAACAACGACGGCTGGCCCGATATCTACGTCACCTGCCTGGGCGCCAACGTCCTTTACCGCAACAATGGAGACGGCACATTTACCGACGTGACTGCCAAGGCCGGCGTCGGCGATGCGCGGAATTCTACCGGCGCTGCGTTCGGTGACTACGACAACGATGGCTTCGTGGACCTGATGGTCACGAACTATGTGGATTTCCACCTGGAGAGCTTGCCGGGGTTTGGCAAGCTGCCTATCTGCACCTACCGGGGGCTGGACGTGCAATGCGGGCCGCGCGGCCTGAAGGGCGCGGGTGACACGCTTTACCACAACAACGGCGACGGCACCTTCAGCGATGTTTCCAAGGACGCGGGTGTGGACGACCCGAATGGCTATTTCGGCCTGGGAGTGGTTTGGGTGGATTTCAATAACACTGGGCGGCAGGATATTTTCGTGGCCAACGACGCCACCCCCAACTACCTCTACAAAAATGAAGGCAATGGCAAGTTCCGCGAAATGGGCTTGGAATCGGGCACGGCGGTGAGCGAAGACGGTGTCGAGCAGGCCTGCATGGGCGTGGCTATTGGCGATTACAACCACACCGGGCGGCCTTCGATTTATGTGACCAACTTCGCTGACGAATACGACACGCTCTACCGTAATAACGGCGACTGGGAGTTTGACGACGTCTCTTACAGGTCAGGTGTGGGCTTGCCTTCCATGCCTTACGTGAAGTGGGGCGACGCCTTCTTCGATGTGGACAACGACGGGTGGCTCGATCTGATCGCGGTGAGCGGGCACGTTTATCCCCAGGTTGCCAGCCTGCCTTCCGGGGCCGGCTACCAGCAGCCCGGACTACTGCAACTGAACCAGGGCGACGGAACTTTTTGCGATGCCAGCGCTCAAGCCGGGCCCGCTCTAATGCAGCGCCGAGTCTCGCGCGGCCTGGCGGTGGGCGACCTCTTCAACGACGGCCAGCTTGACGTAGTGGTGGAAGACATTGATGGCGCGCCACTGATTCTGCGCAATCGCGGCATTGCCGGGCATCATTGGGTGAGCTTTGAACTGGCGGGCAGCAAGAGCAACCGGCTAGCGCTCGGCGCCCGCGTCAAACTCACTGCCGGCGGCATGACTCAAACCTCAGACGTGCGCAGCGGTGGCAGCTATCTTTCGCAGAGCGATCTTCGGCTTCACTTCGGCCTGGCAGTGGCCACGAAGATTGACAGCGTCGAAATCCGCTGGCCTTCGGGCGCCGCCGACGTTCTGCATGACCTGCCCGCCGACCAGTTTTATTCCGTTCTCGAAGGCAAGGGCGTCGTTCCCGTCGACGCCATCCGCCCGCGATCGCCCGCACGCTGAATAAGACCCTGACTTACTCTGCAGCGCGCCTTCGATACACCCGCCCCGGCGCTCTCCTGCCAGGATCAGGAGCAGCGCCGGCAGCCGTTCACTTACTGCAGCACGTTGAAGGTGTTGTTTCCGTCGTCCACGAAAAAGACGCCCCCCGGCTGGGCGGTTAGCCCGAAGAGCGTGCCCGCCCCAGGAGGCGAGCCGGTGTTGTCCACCAGTTTCTTCGCGACCTGCTTCCCGCGGGGTGTCACTTCCACCAGGTTGCC
>DATEGM010000067.1:0-3861 GCA_035280085.1 Terriglobales bacterium | reverse complement strand
CAAGCTGCGCCGTGGCACCGAAGCCGAGTTGCAGGCCGCCGCCGGCAAGCTTCTCACCCTGCGGATGGACCGCCGCCATCCGCTCTGGGATTTCACCCTGTTCCCGCTCGCGGGCAATCGCACCGGCATACTGGCCCGCATTCACCATTGCCTGGCCGACGGCATTGCCGGAGTCGGCCTGATGAACGTCATCATGGATCCCACTCCGGTTCGTCATCGCCTGCCCCGCAAGCCACGCCCCTTCCAGGCTCCGCCGCCAAAAGACGATTTGACTCTTCTGCTGGATGGCTGGGTCAGCACTTACGCCGACTTGGTGCAGCGCCTGCTCTCTGCCCAGGAGCAAACCGTCACCCTGGCGCAAAAGGTATTTGCGGCTGGCAACCGCTGGCCAGCCAACGAGTTCCTCCGCCTGCTGCCGGAAATAGGCGCGCCCACGGAGCGCCTGCGCTTCAATATGATCTGCCGCGGACCGCAGAAGTTTGTCTGGGCTGAGGTTCCCCTCGACGCTATCAAGGCCATCAAGAACACCTGGGGCGGCACGGTCAACGATGTAGTACTCGCCCTGGTAACTGCCACGATTCGCCGCTATCTGTTAGCCCATGGCGATTCTGTCAGCGGCCGCCTCTTCCGCATGATGGTGCCGGTGAATGTGCGCAACCACGCCAATTCCCACGACTTGGGCAATCGCATTTCCTTGTTGCCGGTCACCATCCCGCTGGGCATTCGCAGCTCCCGCCGGCTGCTGGCCGCGGTTCACAAGCGGATGGAATTTCTGAAAACTGCCCATATCGCCGAAATCGTGGGCGTGGCCGGCGGCCTGATCGGCATTGTTCCCACCGCTCTGCAGGCGTTGGCCGGACCCGTTGCCGGCCAGTTGCCTCTCACCCCCTTCAACCTGGTTTGCACCAACGTTCCCGGCCCGCAATTTCCGCTGTACCTGCTGGGCCGCAAGATGCTGAGCTGGTATCCCTACGTTCCCATCGGCGGCGACATGGCGCTTAACTGCGCGGTCCTCAGTTACAACGGCATAACTTATTTCGGCTTCAGCGGCGACTCCCATGCCGTGCCCGACCTTAAGCGGTTGCAGAAGTTCCTGCGGGTGAGCCTGGCGGAGATGTTGAAGGCTGCCGGTTGCCCGCGGCCAAGGAAGACGGCGACAGCAGACCGCGAAAGCAAAGAACAAACGAACCCCGAAAACAAAAAACGGGCGGAAGCGAAGGCCGGATCTGGCGAAGACAAGGCTGAATCGGAAAAAGCAAAGCTCGCGCCGCAAACCGAAAATAACGCAGCGGAGGCACAGCAGGCGGCCATATTGCGGATGCCGGAAACGAGCGTGCTACCCACCCTGGCGCGCTCGGCGTGATTCGAGCCGCATAACACTCAATTTCTGTGCCGGCACCCGGGGTGTCAGGTCTTTCCTATAACGTCGGTTTTCTCCGTGTCTCCGTGCCTCCGTGGCAGATTCTAAGAAATTGTCGAGCGCGCCGCGTTCATGGCCTGCCGGCACAGACGTCCACCCAGAAACAGGGTGCTCCATTCCACTCCCAGCCAGTCGCGCCAGGTAAGCGGTGCGCCCACACTACTAAAGTTCGTAAGCCACCTCTGCAGGCCGCACCGGGCAAGGATGGCAGCCATCCCTATTTCCCCTGCGCCCAGGTCGTGTTGAATGCCCTCCAGCGTGAACAGCACCTTGCGCAGCATGATGAGCGGCGCCGGCAGCCGAACTCCCTTGAACGCGATGTCCTCCAGCAGGTCTGTGGTATCCACTGCTTCCGGCAGTCGAGTAAGCGGCAGCCTGGCGATAAAGCGGTCCACGCACTCGCGGATGATCCTCGCCTGCCGGGCGCCCAGCTTCCGCCTTTGCCGGCTGAGCTCCTCAATCTGCTCCCGAATGCCCACCGGGTCCCGCAAAGCTGCCATCACAAACAACATGCCCAGGCGCCGCCGCTGCTCCTGCGTGACGCGCTCCGTCAGCGCCCAGTCGAGGATGACCAGCTCTCCGGTTTGGTCGTCATAGAGCAGGTTGCCGGCATGGGGATCGCAGTGAAACAACGCCTTGTTCTCGGTGGCAAAGATCGGAATCGCAATGAAGGCTTCCATCAGCTGCTCGGAAATCCGCAGTCTTCGCCACATCGGCAAACGCTTGGCCGCGTCGGTCACCTTTTTCCCTTGCTCTTCCGTGAGGGCCGTGATGTTTGACGTGCACAGCGGCCGGATAACTTGGGGTACGCGCACTCCCCGCACTCCGCGGTAGAGCTCGTACGCCTCTTCCAGCGTGCCCTGTTCCCGAACAAAATTCACTTCATGCTGCAGCAGTTCACGCACATCGCGAAAGGTATCGGGCAGCACCCGCGGCGCAAATCCGTATTCGCGGTGGCGGATACCGAGATATTTCGCCAGCTTTGCCAGCAGCTCCATGTCCTCGGCAAAGCACTCCGGAATGTAGGGCTTCAGTACCTTGAAAACGCCGCGCTCGCGCCGCCCGAGTTCAGGATTCCACCAGGTGAAGCGCACTACCGCGCTCACGCTCGCCTCGGAAAACATTCCCGGCTTGAGCTTAACCTGGTTTTCCTTGAGGCGTGGGCCCAGTTCCTTGATGATGATCTTGCGCACTTCCGCCGCGCTCATGTCGCTGATGCCGTTTTCCAGCTCGGAAAGAGCGCGGCGCAAAGGGGGCAGCAGGTGCCGGTTGCGCGCCAGCACCTGACCCAGCTTCTGCAGGCCGGGCACCTTGGAGATTAGGTTCAGCAGCCGTTTCCCCGTGGGCGTATTAGCGGGAAGCTGCCATTGCTCCACCAGCTTGGGCGCCAGCCGGTGCGCCGAAAGCGTCCAGACTGTGAACTGCATGGCGTCCTGCACCAGGACCCGCCAGCGCGCATATTTTTCCGGGACCAGTTCCTCAATGGGCAGGTGGTCTATGATCCATTTCCCTGCGGCTTTGCGTAGCGCTGGCCCGGCAGGACTATGCAATGCCGCTTCCAGCACACGGATGCGCTCCACTACCGTCGCGCCGGCAGCGGCAAAAGCGGCCTTCATCTCTTCGGGGGATTGCGGTAGAGACTGCTCGATAAAAGACAGGTCCGGCATCCCGATACTCCCTTGCCAGCTGACGCGAGGCGTCCAGCTAATCGGGCTTCGTCGGGGGCAAAGCCAATTACCATTTCAGACTACACCCAGGGTGGGTCCCGTTCACGACTTCTTTAGATGACCCAGGGCTGGCCTGGCCCACCGCGGGAATCGCTAAGCCACTACGTATTTCCCAGCTTCAATCACCTTCTGCGCGATCTTCTGCCGCAAGGCAACAGTGTTATAGGGCTCATGCTTGCCCAGCCGGCGCAGCACCGCCATATAGGAGCGCAGCGTGTCGCCTTCGCTGACTGCCGCGATCACCTTGCGGGCATTGCTCTCGATGCGCTCCATGGCGCCCGCCATCTGCACCTGGGCCATGGCGATGGAGTGCGGCACAGCAGTCTCGCCGTGCTGCGCCGCCAGTTTCTGTGCCCGTAACAAGGCCGACTCCATCGCGTAAGCCTCAATCGCCATGTTGGCAATCGCTCCCATCAACTCCTGTTGCTCCTGGATGGCCTGCATATACTTCTGCATGGCGATCCCGGCGGCGAACAGGCCCATCTTCTTGGCGTTGGCTACGAGTTTTCGCTCGGCGGCAAATGCGCCACCGCCGTCTTCCTCGGCAGCCGCGCCGCCCAGCACCTCATCCATCAGCTTCTTCATCGCCGGCATGAACGGCAACGCTCCCGAAGCCGCCTTCTTCATCAGGAAGCCGGTGATGATCAGGCGATTGATTTCGTTGGTCCCCTCGAAAATGCGGTTGATGCGCGAATCGCGATAGGCGCGCTCCGC